>JAZUKF010000001.1:0-14200 GCA_045643165.1 Acutalibacteraceae bacterium
GATGCCAACAATAAAATGCTTCAGAGAATTTACGGACGTGCTTTCCCGAAAGCCGGCGAACTTGAAGAACATCTTGCAAGACTTGAAGAAGCGAAGAAGAGAGACCATAATAAATTGGGACGTGAGCTTGAACTTTTCACAACCTCCGATTTAATAGGTCAGGGCTTGCCTATTCTTCTTCCGAAGGGTGCAAGAATTATCCAACTTCTTCAGCGTTTCGTTGAGGACACGGAGCAGAAAAAGGGCTGGCTTCTCACAAAAACTCCCTACATGGCAAAAAGCGACCTTTACAAAATTTCCGGACATTGGGATCATTATCAGGACGGTATGTTTGTAATGGGTGATGAGGAAAAAGATGACGAAGTTTTTGCACTTCGTCCCATGACTTGTCCTTTCCAGTATCAGGCATATCTTAACAAGAGCCGTTCATACAGAGATCTTCCTTTAAGATATAACGAAACTTCAACTCTTTTCAGAAACGAAGCAAGCGGTGAAATGCACGGCCTTATCCGTGTCAGACAGTTTACTATTTCCGAAGGTCATCTTATGTGCTTGCCGGAACAACTTGAAGATGAATTTAAAAACTGTCTTGAACTTGCAATTTATATGCTTAAAACTCTCGGTCTTTACGAGGATGTTTCATACCGTTTCTCACAATGGGATCCGGAGGATAAAGAAAAATATATCGGCACGGTGGAGCAGTGGGATGAGGCTCAGGGCATTATGAAAAAAATCCTTGACCACCTTGAAATTCCCTACAAAATCGGTATCGGTGGAGCCGCATTCTACGGACCAAAACTTGATATTCAAATCAAAAATGTTCACGGAAAAGAAGATACTCTTATCACAATTCAGATCGACCAGATGCTTGCGGAAAAATTCGGTATGGAATACGTTGACAGGGACGGTGAAAAGAAAAATCCCTATATCATCCACCGTACATCGATCGGCTGTTATGAAAGAACCCTCGCTTTGCTCATAGAAAAATATGCAGGTGCATTCCCCATCTGGCTTGCTCCCGAGCAGGTAAGAATAGTTCCCATAGCCGACAGACATCAGGATGCGGCATACAATGTCAAAAAAGCACTTAAAGATGCGGGAATTGAAAGAATAGACGTTGACACAAGAAGTGAAAAACTCGGCTACAAACTTCGTGAAGCACAACTTGAAAAAATCCCCTATATGCTTGTTATCGGTGATAAGGAAGCGGAAGAAAATACCGTTTCAGTCAGAAAACGTGGCGAAGGCGATATAGGTTCAATGTCAATAGAAGACTTCGCAAAGAAAGCGATGCAGGAAATTACGGATAAAGTTATCGGCTGAAAATATACGATACTTTAAGGAGCGAAAGTATATGAACAAAGATAAAATAAACGAAATCGTCAGTCAGATGACGCTTGAAGAAAAAGCATCACTTTGTTCGGGGCTTACATTTTGGGAAACGGAGCCTGTTGACAGGCTCTCTGTCCCCTCCGTTTGGATGAGCGACGGCCCCAACGGAATAAGAAAAGAGAAAAACGATTCAGGTACAAATATTATGAAGCCTGCCGAAACGGCAACCTGTTTTCCTCCGGAAAGCACTCTGGCGTGCAGTTGGGACACAGACCTTATCGAAGAAATGGGATATGCCATTTCCGAGGAGGCAAAGGCTCTTAATGTTTCTACCGTATTAGGTCCCGGTGTCAACATTAAAAGAAGTCCGTTATGTGGCAGAAACTTTGAATATCTTTCGGAGGACCCTTATCTTTCCGGCAGAATGGGTGCGGCATACGTTCACGGTGTACAGAAAAATAATGTAGGTGTCAGCGTTAAGCATTTTTGTGCCAACAACCAGGAGCATCTGCGTATGAGCATTGATACAATAGTTGATGAACGTACTCTGCGTGAAATATATCTTCCCTCATTTGAACATATTGTCAAAACGGAAAATCCCGCTTCGATTATGAGCAGTTACAACCGTGTAAACGGCACATATATGACGGAAAACAAAAAAATCCTTTCCGATATTCTCCGTGATGAATGGGGATTTGAAAATATTATCGTCAGCGACTGGGGTGCCGTCAACAACCGTGTTGATGCACTGAATGCGGGAAATGATTTGGAAATGCCCGGCAACAAGGGTTTCAATGATAAAAAAATCGTTCAGGCGGTCAAAGACGGAATTATCAGCGAAGAGCAACTTGACAAAACCGCATTCCGCCTTGTAAAATTTATTTTTGAAAGAAAAAAGTCCGAAAAAGTGGGTGCGGAACAGAAACTTGTCGAGCATCATAAACTTTGCAGAAAAATCGCATCTGAATGTGCCGTTCTTTTGAAGAATGAGGATAAAATCCTCCCCATAGATGATACAAAAAGTATTGCGGTCGTAGGTGCATTGGCGAAGAATATCCGCTATCAGGGTTCCGGTTCAAGCCATATCAATCCGCCGAGGGTAGTTTCCTTTACTGATGCTCTTGAAAATGAGTGCAAAAGCTTTGACTATGCCGACGGTTACTCCCTTAAAGGGGATATTGTGGACACAAACCTCATTTACGAGGCTTGTGAAAAAGCGAGAGGCAAGGATGCTGTTCTTGTTTTCATCGGTCTTACTAATGATTTTGAAAGCGAAGGCTTTGACAGAACATCACTTGAAATCCCCAAGGCTCATAATATTCTCGTAAATGAAATAAGCAAGGTCAACAAAAATATAATTGTTGTCCTTTCCGGCGGTTCACCGATAAATCCCGGCAAGTTTGAGAGAAAGGCAAAGGCAATACTCAACCTTTACTTAGGCGGTCAGGCAGGCGGTGAAGCCGCATACGATGTGATTTTCGGCAAAGTAAATCCCAGCGGTAAACTTCCGGAAACATACCCCTATTCTTTGGCAGATAATCTTGCCGACCGATACTTCCCCATGGGACCGAGAAGCGTTGAATACCGTGAAAGCATTTTCGTAGGGTACAGATATTTCGACAGTGCAAAAAAAGATGTACGCTATCCCTTCGGTTACGGATTGAGTTATACCGATTTTGAATACGGAAACTTAAAAATCTCCTCCGATAAAATCAAAGAGGGCGAAAATCTTACCGTTTCACTTACGGTGAAAAACATCGGTAATGTTGACGGTGCGGAAATCGTTCAGTTATATGTTAAGGACAGAGAAAGCACAATTTTCCGTCCCGAAAAGGAACTTAAAGGCTTCAAAAAAGTATTCCTGAAAGCGGGAGAAGAAAAAGAAATATCCTTTGAATTAGACAGCCGTTCATTCAGTTATTACAATATTCTTATCAACGGTTGGCACATTGAAAGCGGAGATTTTGATATTCTGATAGGTGCTTCATCAAGGGATATACGGCTTGAAGCATCGGTATATGTTGCTTCCGCAAATGAAGATGCACCCATACCGGATTACAGAAAAACCGCCCCGGATTACTACAATATGGAAAATGTGAACACATCTGTTGAAAACTCACAGTTTATCGCACTGGGAGTAAATCCCGTAGGCAACGAGCCTATAAGGAAAGGCGATTTTGATATAAATTCAAGCGTTGACCAAGTTGCCGCAAGCAGGGTGGGAAAAGTCATTTACGGAGCATTATCATTAGGGGGCAGCATTGTTGCAATGGGTACGGAAAACCCCGATATGATAAAGAAAACAGTTACCACAATGCCTTTGAGAAGTTTCAGCGGTTTCACAGGCGGTATCGTCCCGGAAATGTCGGTGCAGGGCCTTGTGGATTTGTGCAACGGTAAAAAAGGCGGTTTCAAAAAATTCGTAAAAGGATTTATTAAGAAATAGAATTTTATAAAAATAAAGAAGTCAGTATCCGGAAAGGTACTGACTTCTTTATTATATACCTGTGAAATTCATAATGAACCATTCTCACATCATTACATCGCACCGTCGTGCTTGATTACGGATTTTACGGTTTTTATAAGTATTTTTGCATCAAGTCCCAAAGACCAATTATTTATGTATTCTGTATCAAGGTTAACAACCTCTTCAAAATCCGTAATTTCACTTCTGCCGTTTACCTGCCACATACCGGTAATTCCCGGCTTGATTGCCAAACGTGCCTTATGATGAAGGGAATATTCTTCATATTCATCAAGTGTCGGCGGACGTGTTCCCACAAGGGACATGGAGCCGGTAAGCACATTGAAAAACTGAGGAAATTCATCTATGGATGTTTTCCTGATAAATTCAGCTATGCCGGTTTTATACGTTCCGTCAGGTAAAATTTTATTTCCTATTATACGGGGGTCAAAATCCATTTTAAACATCAGACCGCCCTCAATTTTGTTCTGCGATTCAAGGTCTTTTTTCATACTGTCCGCATCGGGAATCATGGAGCGGAACTTATACATTTTGAATATTCTTCCGTTTTTCCCCACTCTTTCCTGAGTAAAAAACAGCGGTCCGGGTGATGCAAGTTTTATTGCCGGTGCTATAAAAATACAGAGTATTCCCGTAACTATGCATCCTAAAAATCCGCCGATAATATCGGCCCCTCTTTTTATGATCGTTTCCAAATCAGATGCTGAATTCATGCAAACGGTTGTAACGGTATATTTATTTACAACATTTTCAATAAGACGTGTATTTCCGTACATTTTTTCCGGGAAACTGATATTTATATGAATTACAACACCGGTTTCCGAAAGTTCGCTGAGAATATTCTGAGGAACGCTCAATTCCGCCGTAGGAATAACAAGCACCTCATCAACGGTATTTTTTGCTACATAATACGGAACATCTTCCAAATCAGACACTATATTAAACCCGAAAAGTTCCTCACCGACACGGTCTTTTTCTCCGTCTATAAGCACAATGCCCTGTACTTTATATGTTTTTGTAACATCGGCAAAAATACTGTTTACCGCTTCCTCAACCAAAGCCTCCGGAACCACCAGAAGAAGGGACCGTTTCTCCGTATCGGAAATATTATTACGAAGTATCTTTTTTAATATAAGTCTCGAAAAATAACCGATTATTAAATATATTCCGCTCATTATGTAAAAAGTAATTCTGGAATAATCCTGCGCATACTGCACCGAAAACAGAAACAGAACAAAGCAGAGAATCAATAATAAAGTATGCTTGATCGTTGATTTCAGTTCCTCGTAACGGTTTCTGTACAGAACTCCCTTATATGTTGACAAAATGAATACAACCGCTATATCGGCAACAGTTATAAATAATGCGGTATTTTTGTAAATAAACAAATTATAGGGGTTTGATATTCCGTGCCGAATAAAAAATGCCAACAGGAATGACACGTGCAGGCACAGTAAATCCAGCACGGTAAATTCAAATATTCTGATAAAATCTTTTGAATGTTTTTTATACATTTTATTCTTCCTTTATTTTTATATTTTGACCGGATTTTTTACAAGAAAAAATGTGCCTGTTTTCAACCGTATTTTCTTTTTGAAAAATAAAGCACCTGTTTTCCGATGAAAAAATAAATACAAACAAAAAGAATGTGATATTAACAAAAGGCTGAAAAAACCTTTTTTCAACACAATAATAAATCAAATAGGATGTTACTAATGCAATCTCCGGATAGGCTTTAAGTTTATATAGCCTGTAAATTAAAAATACGTACAAAGAAGTAAGTATAATGAGCGGTATAATTCCGTTATACAATAAAAAATCAATGTAGAAGCAATCAATGAAAGATCCGGATTTATCGGAAGAATACATCGCATTACTGAAAAGCGACAACGGAACTTTCATCGCCGCCGAACTCATCAAATAAATACGGCCGGTTAAAAGCGAATTTATCTTATCCCATACGGCATTTTGGGGGTTGTAACGGTAAGTGGCAAATACCGACAGCAAAACGCAAATAATCGGGACGGCAATAAAAGCAAATTTAAACAGTTTAACATCGTAAATCTTCGGACAGTATTTTGCAAAGAATATGAGAACAAGGAAAATAAAAGTAAGTATCATAGCCGAACGACTGTCAATAACGAATGTAATAACGCCTAATGCTGCAACGCCTATAATCCAGTCCCACCATTTGATTTTCGGATACCTGATTGCAAAGTAAAGAATAAGCCAAAGTGCAAAAAACAGACCTGCATAATTGGGATGACCGAATCCTAATGAATGTCTTACCGAAACAGGTCCCTCCGATGTGCCGCGGGTAAATTCAGTAGTCATATCACCTGTGCTGATAATACCGACGGATGACAAAATAATCGAAAAACCGTATATAACCGTTAAAGCGGCAAAAAGAACTTTAATTATTTTCTCTGCACCGATATCAAATACCGCAACAACGCAAAACAGCACTATATTATAATAACCGAAGGAAAATAATACAGTCGAAATACCGAATAATATGTACTGCTTCAAATTAAATCTGCCGAAAACAAAAATATAAATCAACAAAAAAGAAATACAAATATATCTTTTATTATTAAACGGTGCATCACTCAAAAAAGAAAGAGTTTCATAAGCGAAACGAATGGCTATTATCGCCAAAACAAGTTTTTCTCTGACATTTAAAAGCTTTTCGGGACCGATCCAAAACGGATTATTCCATAATTCTTTCAGTTTAAGTTTAACCGGTGTACCGTTCTTTTTACAGTACAAAAATGATTTTACCGCCCATATTCCCCAACAAATGACGGCAAATGCAACAGCCGGAATTATTTTTATCATATAAAGTCCCCCGCTATACAGTTTACATCTTCCGAAATTTCTTATTATTCAGCCGTAACGGAAAGTGTTAAAGGCTTGGAAATTTTGTGATAAGCATTTTCCGCCACAATTTTAACACGGTAGGTTTTTCCGGATTGCAGAGTATCTGTGCCGATATTAAAATCGGCGGTATTATCTTCATCAAAGCAGTAGTAATCGTTAATCAACTTTTCTTTGTAAACACGTTTACCTTTTTCATCGGTGATTTTAACCGTATAATTATGAACTATGAAATTATCCTCTGCCTCGTCAAAGGATAAAATCCACTCGCCCTTTTCATTCCGAAAAGCACGTGCCGCAGTTTCCGCTTTAAACACAGGAGCAGGATCGTTATGCTTCATATTTTTATATGTATAAGTGTAGTGCTTCACATCATTAACATTATCAATATAAGCATCACGGAAGCAGGTGCCGGAGTTTAAATCATAGCCGAGAATACGTACACTGCCGTCTTTATCAGCCTCCACAACGGTAAATTCCGCTGCCTTATCGTAGTTTTCCGGATGTTGATTTATAAGAAAATTCTTTTCAAGTTCAAAGCAATCTATTGCACCGCATCCCACATTGGTGAAATCGGATTGGTTCAGACTGCGTGGATCACAGGACGGAAAATGGGAATGACCGCTGAAACAAACGACCTCGCTATGACCGCCCCAAACACTGTTCAACTGAGGTTCACAGTAGAATGAACTGCCGTAAACGGTGGCAAAATTATGAGGATGTTGCAAAACGAACACGGCTCTTCCGTCATTTTTCGACTCTGCAACGGCTAATTGCTCTTTTGCCCAACGAATACTGCTTCGAGGATAAGTCCACTCCGTAACATGAGGATAACTTGACAGAGCGATAAACGAAAAACCGTTTATCTCCGTTACGGTGTTCGGATCGTATCCGAACTTTTCGCGAAACATATCAAGTGCATATTCCTGCTTAACCTCGTGATTACCCAAAATACAGATATGTTTAGTCCCCGGTCGGATATGTTTATTGAGAGTAGAAACAAAACTATCGTAGTCGGGCTCCGTACCGATGCTTGTAAAATCCCCTAAACAGCAAACAGCATCAATGCCCTTGTACGGTTCGGCGTTTTCATACATTTCATAAGCAGTATCTATCATTTTACCGATACGGGAATTGTTTTTATGAGAATCGGTAAACACAACAAAACGAATGGCGGGCGTAAAATCAGCCGGAGTTTGAGGAAACCCATCGGTTACATTTCCGCCGATAACATGAGCCACACCGCAAAACAGACCGTAGTTCAAGCCGATAACAGCCGCCAGAAGAACAGCCATAACATCAAAAGCAACAGACACTTTACTTGCAATTTTCATACAAATATCCCTCTTTTTTATAATTTTCTGACATATTTATACTATTATATCACAAATAAAGCGGAATGCAAGTTTTTATGGTAAAACAAAGAACAAAAAAGGAATTTTATAATAGCTGAAAAAGATTTTAAAAAAATACGAAGCTACCGTCATCTGAAATAACAAGAGGATTTAATTGACTTTTTTGCTTTGTTATATTAAAATGACCGACGGGAGGGATTTTTATGACAAATATAACCGTTGATTTTTCTAAAACGAAAGGCAAAATCAAAGCCATGCACGCAGTCGGACAACCGCCGATGAATTACCTTGATACATCCTGTTTTTATTATCTTAAAGAAGCGCATATTCCATATTCACGTCTTCACGATGTGGGCGGTTGGTTCGGGGGCAATATGTTTGCAGATATTCCGAACATTTTCAGAAACTTTGATGCTGATGTGAATGATCCTGCGTCTTATGACTTTACTTTCACCGATATTCTGCTCAAAGCACTTATTGAGAACGGTGTGGAACCGTATTTCCGACTGGGAGTTACCATTGAGAATTTCCACGAAATTAAGGCGTACCGCATTTTTCCGCCGAAAAATAATCAGAAATGGGCTGAAATCTGTGAACATATCATTCGCCATTACAACGAAGGCTGGGCAAACGGTTTTTACTATCATATCACTTATTGGGAAATATGGAACGAGCCGGACGGTCATCATGATATAAAACAGAATGCCATGTGGAAAGGTACGCCGGAACAGTATCTTGAACTATATAAAACGACCTCGCTTCATTTAAGAAAATGCTTCGGCAACAGCATTAAAATCGGTGGCTACGCTTCCTGCGGATTTTATGCCGCACTCAATGAACAGACAGTCAGCGGTGAGGCTTTCGGCATAAAACATGAATTGTCCGATTGGGACAAAAGAATTATGGGATTTATCAAATTCTTTAAGATGTTTTTGGCGTTTGTGAAAAAAGAAAATCTGCCCCTTGATTTCTTCTCTTATCACAGTTATAACGGTGTAAAAGACAATCTTCTGATGCAACGGTACTGTGAAAAAATGCTGGATGAATACGGTTTTCATGATACGGAAATACACCTCAACGAGTGGAATACGGATCCGAAAATCGAACTGGTCGGAACTTCAAAACCCTGTGCCGATGCCGTGGCACTTATGTGCGAAATGCAAAACACGAGAATGAACATAATGTGCTACTATGATGCCCGTATGGAACCCTCTGACTACGGCGGAATGTTCAACGCCTACACAAAACAACCCTTTACAACATATTACGGATTTCGTGCATTCGGAGAGTTATACGAAATGGGTACACAGACCGTGGCTGAAAGCGATAATGAAGATATTTATGTTTTGTCAGCAACGGGAAAAGACAGAAAAGGTCTGCTGATATCAAATATCGGAGAAAATGATACGGTTTCCTTTTCCGGAGTAAAAGTAAAAAAGGCATACCTGATTAATGAAAACCACCATTTTACCGAAATTGAAATTGATGTAAACGCAACCTCTGTCCCGCAGTACAGCGTGTTATATATAGAATGTGAATAATCCTGACGGATGTTCAAAAACATACAAAAAATGTAACGCTATTATCGGATATACCGTTAAAATCAAATTGAACAACGTTATTGTCGATAAGTTGACAATGACTGTATTTTTTCAAAGAATGAGATTATAAAATGACATATTGAGAGATAAAAGCCTCTGCCGTCATCCGTCTGTTTCCGGATAGACCATTGATGGCCGGCACGATATAACAAGAAAACAAAACAGGAAACGGAGATAAATTTATGACAGCGAGTACAAAGCCAGCTCTTTTTAATCAAAATATATTTGCTTTTGCTTCTGAAAATTCCATCCTTGCAGACAGACATCTCGGTATCAGCGGCACGGTCGCTTCGGTTCTTACACCGGGAAGTGAAGTATGCGGACTCCGGACGTTGCAGGCTTGTCCCTTTAGTGCAACCGGTTTTTCTTTTACGATGACGTTCAACGGGGAAATACCACCCTCAACACGCTGGGACTGGCTACCGAATGCAATTTGGCGTTCAGCGGAAACGAACGGTTTATCCGTAAACTCTCTGACCGTCATTCCACCGGCTCAGCACGGTGTTGTTTTGAAAGTATTCATTCGCAACAACACCGACACCTTTTTGTACGTATCACTTGGAGCCATGGTATCCGGTTTCGCCTCCAGACCAAACGACTGGAAGTTTGCAATGCCGCCTGCGGTGGAAAACAAAAGTACAGTACAAGTGTCGTCTGTTCAAAACGGCATAGCATACGGAACGGTTGACGACGAAAACGAAAGTGTGATCGTGCTGACCTCTTCACTGCCCGAATTACTGCCTGTCGGTCCTGACGTTCAGGCTGTGCATAAAGTGTCTCTGAAAGCACATGAGGAGTTAACTATATATCTTTCAGTGCATATTGGTGCACTGAAAAATGCAATAAAAGAGGCTGACGATACTGTCAATTCCTACGCCGGAAAAAGTGATGCGGGATTGACCTGGCTGACGGAACAAACAGAAGCATTACTGACACGTTTACCCGCCTTTTCGGCAAGTGATCCCGCTTTACAGCGTCTTTATTACCGTTCTCTTGTAACGTATATTACCAACCGTTGGGAAAATCCTGAACTGGCGATTTCTCCGTGGTACAGCACCAGTGCAACCAACGGTGGCTGTATGTGTTCCTATCTGTGGGATTACAGCGGAGGAATGTTTCTTCATCCGTTAGCGGACCCTGAAACACATAAGAAACAACTGCTCCTGTATCTTCGCAATGACCTTACCTCGTCCTACGCCATTATGCCGGTGGACGGTAAACCCTGCGGACCGTGGTATCAGATCAATCAGGAAAAAATTATCAATATGGTATATTGGTACGTAATCATCAGCGGTGATACCGCTTTTTTGAAAGAAATTATCAACGGCAAAACAGTGGCTGAATGGATGGTATTTCATGCTCTTGTCGGCGATGATATCACCAAACCCGTGGCACTGATCGACTATGGACAGGGCGGCGTCAACCATCTGGAACTCCGGCATGAATTACAATATCGCGGTATTATGCCGGATCTGAATGCTCGCCGTTATATGAATTATCATCGTGCCTATACACTCTCCGTCTGTTCCGGTACGCCATGTCCCCTGCTTTTAAAAAGGGCAGAGGAACTCAAACCCTTACTCAAAACCTTATGGAACGAACAAACGCAATGGTATGATTTTATATGGCAGGGCAAACGTGAAAGCCGTATGACGGTGCAAATGTTTAAATTCCTGAACAGCGATATCATTGACGACAATGAACGTGCCGGTTTGCTGTCGCACCTGAATGACACGGAGTTTTTATCAGAATACGGACTGCACAGTATATCCAAAACGGACCCGGCCTACGATGTGGTGGATATTGATAACGGCGGCGGTGGTATCTGCACAGAATTCGATGCCATGATCCTGGGACAGTTGTTCGATATCGGACGGGATGATCTGGCAGCAAACATTTTGTCACGTATCTTATGGTGGGGAGATTGTTTCCCTTATCTGGGCGATTCCTGTGCCGCCTATACGAAATTACAACGGGAAGATACACCGTTGCAATGTGATATCAGTTCGGTATCCCTGGCGGGTATGCTTCTGTTCAATCTTTCGGGGATCTCGGTCAATCTTGACGGCACAGTAACCGTTTGCCCTCCATCGCATCACCTTTGTCGAAGTTTTGCATGGCACGGCATTCATTTACGGGGTATTACATTTGATTTGTCTGTGGATGGGGAGACGTTTACCGTCAAAACAGATGGAAAAGACACAACACAATCCATCGGTACAAAAATCGTTTTGCATAAAGATATTCGCTGAAAATAATTTTTTTCTGTTCGACAGTCCAAGTACCCGATATCATATTACTGATTATTGACTTTTAACAATAATGCTTACTATAATTGTTAATGATAAATCATTGCGGCAATTAAAAAACTGTAAGTAACAAAAAACAATTAAAGGAAGGGAACATTTGTAATGGCTGAAATTTTTGCAATTTTTTTGTCTCTCATCATGTTTTTTACCGGTTTGTCAGGTAAGGCGGTAACTTCCTTCGGAGAAAGGAAAGAGCCGTCGCACACGGCAGAGAAGTCTTTTTCCGACTCTGCCGAGCCTGAAAAAGACGGTAAAAATGTGAATGTCACATTCAGAGCTGAAAATGCCGGATATGACGTATATTCACCTTTTAAGAACCACGGCGGTTACAGATACGGTCCGTCTGTAATGTATTATGAAGACGGCTCTGCCGATGCATGGTTTGCCACCAACGGTCAAAGCAGTGAATGGGACTGGTTTACGTACAAACACTTCGACGGTAAAGAGTGGAGCGATGAAAAAGTTGTTCTGCGCCCGACGGCGGATTCCATGGATCATTATTCTGTATGTGACCCCGGTGTTATTTATTTCGGAGGCTACTATTATATCGGCTACACCTCAACCATTGTTTCCACAAACGGAGGAATAAACAACAATATTTTTGTCGCACGTTCCGAAAATCCCGACGGACCGTTTGAAAAATGGAACGGAAACGGCTGGGGCGGTAACCCTGCCCCTATTATTTATTTTGATGAAAGTGCAACTTTTTGGGGTGCAGGTGAACCGAGTTTTGTAATTGTTGACGACGTTCTGTATTTCTATTATTCGTGGCTTGGCTCGGGAGTGGGAAATGAACTTGTGGCTACCGCCGACACCTCCGAAAACTGGCCCGCATCGCTCACTCTGCGCGGAGTCGTCGCAACGAAAGAAAACAGTCAGGATTCATGGGACGTTATCTATGTTGAAGAAATCGGAAAATTTGTCGGCTTCTGTACGTATGAACGCTTTACCGACACCTCGGGTGTTGCGGTTTATCAGTCCGATGACGGGATAAACTTTAAAAAAAGCGATATTATCCGCACGGGAATCTGCTCCAAATGCCACAATATGGGCATTTCAAAACGCCCTGACGGTCATGTCAGACTTTCCGACGATCTGTTTATCGGCTATGCCTACCAGACCTCAACAGGCGGCTGGGGTGACTGGTCAACAAGATTCCAGCCAATTGAGCTTATCACTTATGAGGGGGAGATCCGCTCATCCGATAATGGCGGCATACCAACCCCGACAGAAAGCGAACGCATAAAAAAGCCGTCAGCTCCTGTCGTTACGGGGATATCGACCGATAAGGAGGAAATCGACGTTAACCTGAATAAGAGCAAAAAAGTAAAGTTGTTCTGGTTTGACAAGGCACTTAAAAAACATATTCTGATAAGCGGAGCGGTATCTTTTCTCAATTACGACGAAAGTGTTATCAAGATAAAGAACCGTAAAATCATACCTGTTTCTGTCGGTTCAACACTTGTAACAGTTAACTATGCTGATTTTACTTACACATTTAAGGTAACGGTGCATAAAAAAGGCTATTCATCAAATGACGGAAAAGGTGAAATTGAAAGTTTCAGGGCTGTAAATAACAACATCACCGTTTCCCTCTGTGATTGGAAGCAAACTCAGATAAGAGGCTTCGTTACTTTCAAAAACGGTGATTGGGGCGAAGCGTACAATGACTACGGTTCAAGCCGCGAAAATTACCCGCCTATGATTGATGCGGACATTTATCATATGGATTTTGATGTTGAAGACGAAAGTATTATATCCGTTGATGACAGCGGAATCATCACTCCGTTATCAGCAGGAGCAACAACTGTCAGAATTACAATGACCGGTGGATTTGCCGACACAGTAACCGTAACTGTTGAATAACACCGAAAAGAATAATCGAAAAACCGCCATTCGGATAAATACTCAGCGGCACGAATGAACAGTGAATAATGAATAGTGAATAATTCAGGGCGGGACACCCGCACCCGATTTTATTTCATTTATTAAAATCTAATTTGCGTATGTAATTATATCATATTATTTTGAATTATTCTACTCGATATTTATAAATATTCTCATTCAATAAGACAATAGGATTTTTAAAAATTTATGAAGGCACTCACATTCGTTCGTTAATGAAGCAGGGGCTTCGCCCTATGAAGACGATGCTTTACGTCTGATGAAGCGAAGTCGCCCGGTACCTTTGTATATCTGTTTCCATTTCTTCATTAGCGAAGCGTCTTCATTTTTCATTAG
>JAZUKF010000002.1:0-2333 GCA_045643165.1 Acutalibacteraceae bacterium
TACTCAACGGCAACGCCCTGACGAATGTTTTCGGTAAACCTCGTTTCGCATATTATTGAGTACGGAGTTATATAAATCAGTTTATGTTTTGCTGTAAATTCGGTTCTTCGTAAATATCGGCATTGGGCGTGCTGTTAATTACAGAAACATTTTCGGCTTTTGTGTTGACGAACAGAAAGTGTTTTATTTTGCTTAAAATATTTACATTATCAAAAGTAATATTTTTAACCTCCGGTATTTCGCTTCCGGCATAATAACTTCGGAGATATTCATCAAATGAAGCGTAGATAAGGACTGCATGATTTCTGTTTTTTTCAAGGCAAATATTTCTGCAAACAATATTTTTACAGCCTGCAGTCATTGATATTTCGTCAGGTGCGTAGCCTTTATGCGTTTTTATCCACATTATTCCGTCAAGCTCTTTATATCCTTCTTCAAAGCATGGTTCAGTAACAGAAACGTATGCGGTATTGTCAGGGTGCATAATTACACGGTACATTCCGTTTCTTGTTTTTATTGCATCCGAGTGGTAAACAGTCATACCTTTTTTCCATTTTCTTGCCGTTCCCACAAGAATACGCAGGAAAAATGCATCTGTAAAGTCACCCGGTAATTCGGTACAGTTTTCTATTATTCCGTCAGATATTGTTCCGATGTTTGGATTTGATATTGAATAATCGCTTGCATTCAGGGCTATTGCATCGTCAAATGTTCTGAAAGAACTGTCCCTTACTGCAAAATTCTTTCCCGGTCCGAAATGAACGCCGTCTTTTAAGCCTTCTATATGAATATGTCTGACTTCGGCATTTTCAAAGTCGGATATTTGTATCGCATAATCTTTTGCACCGAGGTCGTTGATAACAATGTCCTCGATGAGTAGATTTTTTATATAAAGAAATGCGATATGTCCTCGAAGTCCCGGTATGATATTTTGGTTTTCCGATGAAGCACCGGCACTTTCTACTCCGTTTGTAACAATATGTAATCCGCTTAAAGTAATATTTTCATTATATCTGCCGTTGTATGCACCTTCGTTTATGAAGAGATTTCCCTGATTTCTTCCGTCTGCAAAAGCAACTCTTCTGATAATTGTGCCGGGTTTAAATTCAAGGTGTGTGTTTGAAGGTAACATTACGGTTCCGGAAATGTCATAAACACCCCTTACGTCAACGGTTATTTTCTCGCCGTGTTTTACTGCTTTATTTAATGCTTCTGCATTTTTTTCTCCGCTGTTACCCGGTATAAAACCGAATTCTGCCGCATTTATATTTTTCATATAATAACCCTCTTTTCTGATTTATTTTAACATGGGTTTATAATGAAGTCAATCGTAAGTTCTATGTTTAAAAAGCTTTAATAATAACTCGTTGACTTCACGTTGTACTTTATGATAAAATGTATTATGATTATATTAAATATGATTTACCGGAAACAGAATTTTCAACATTTATTATTTTTACTCCAACATTTATTATAGAGCCCTTTTTTATTTAAAATCGGTCAATAATTCAATTTTAATTCAACTCGATATAAAAAATTATGCCTTTTTTAAGAAAATATCGGATAAAATTTCAGTGTTTCTTTGGCTTCGGTGCAATTCTACCCGGCAAAAATAAAAGTAAAAATTGCACACTTATGGGTTGGTATTTTTGTAATAATCAAAAGGAATTCAATGGATTGTTCACTTTCAGCAGCGTCAATCAGATTTTACAGTTGTATAAATATTAAAGATACAATTTTTTAAATATATAAAACGGATGTGATATTATGACAGAACTTGAAAAGTTAGAAAGAGCAAAAATGTATATTGACAAGCTTGCAAACGGGGTAGATCCGCTGACAGATATGGAAATGGCAGAAGATGAAACGCTGAATCAGGTTCGTATCAGCCGATGTCTTTTCTACGTTTCGGAAATATTAAGTCGTGTTATTGATAACGGCGGAGAAGTCGGCAAGAAAATATATGTAAAACAAATTCCCTTTACGATAACAGACGAACAGCTTTCGCGAGTTGAAATCAGTGTACAGCCTGTCGGCGTTTCGATAATTGCTAAGCGTATTTCCGATGTGCTTGATGAAAATGTCAAAAATGTTCCTGCTACACATATTTCAAACTGGCTTTTGAAAAACGAATATCTGACCGAGAACATATACGCAAATAAAAGAGAAAAGGTATCAACATCTAAAGGCGAGGCTTTGGGAATTGTTACGGTTGATTGCGTGAATCCTCAGGGAATACCTTACAGAAAAAATATTTATAATGAAAATGCACAGCGGTTTGTAATAAATAATATTATAAAAATCGAAAAAGAAATTTCACAGGGATAATTTTT
>JAZUKF010000003.1:0-14313 GCA_045643165.1 Acutalibacteraceae bacterium
ATAATCAACACCGTCATATGTAAAAATCCCGTCAGTTGCAAATGCTGTTAAAGGCATTAAGGAAAGAATCATTAAAGCCGCTAACAACAATGAAAGAACCTTTTTTGATTTTCTCATAAAAAAATCTCTCCTTTACATATAATAATTTTTAATAATCGGATTTGTACTTAACTTCCCGTTCATAAATACTCAGTAAACATATATCCGTTGACTTCCTGACCTAAAGTGCAGACAAATGCAGATTCTTTACAAATCAAAACCGAATATAGGAAACAGAATGCCAAAAATAAAATCCCATTCTCGACTATATTACCATATTATTTTGTGGATTTCAACTGTTTTTTTAAAAAATTTTTTATTATCACTGATAATTTTTCGGGCATTCAAAAATACTGCATAATTTTACCAAATATTTTGGAATATAAATGGAAAGATATGAAAAATTTAACAGTCATGACGGCTTTTGATTATGTAAACATACGAATTAGAAGTCAGATATCAGATGGTAGACATATAGATGATAGATAGATATATAGATAGATAAATGTATGGAACAATCTTGACCGTTCCGGGAAACAATACCGATTTCTTCAATTTTCGGCTTTGCTGAAACTATGTAAAAAACTGTATATCTGTTAATCTATTCGTCTGTTGTCTTAATGCGGAACGGTCAAGACCGTTCCCTACGCTCGACTTTAAATTTTTATTAAATCTTTACGGGATTGAGCGGAGCCGATAAATTGCAAAAATCTATACGTCTATCATCTGTTGTCTGCTGTCTGAAATGCGGAACGGTCAAGACCGTTCCCTACGCTCGACTTTAAAATTTTATTAAATTTTTATGGGATTGAGCGGATAAAACAATACCCATTTTCACAATTTTTCGGCTCCGCTCAAACTTATGAATTATCCTGCTCCCCAGATTGTCACAACATAATCAAAAAAGTTGTTGAAAGACTGAAGTAAAAATCTTTCAACAACTTAAAAACTTATTTATTTCTCAAACGTTTATCGAGTTTAACCGCAAGTTTTGTGCCGATGGACTGGAAAAGTTGAACAAGCAAAATCAAAAGTATTACCGCACAAAGCATTACAAGATATTTATATCTGTAATATCCGTAATTGATAGCAATTTTGCCGAGACCGCCGCCGCCGATAATACCGCTCATTGCGGAATATCCGAGAATTGTCGTAATAGCAATGGTGGCATTTGAAATAAGCGAGGGAACGCTTTCCGGAATCATCACCTTGCAGATGATCTGAAGCGGAGTTGCACCCATACTTTGTGCAGCCTCAATTATATTAGGATCAACCTCACGCAAACTGCTTTCCGCAAGACGTGCGACAAAAGGAAATGCCGCAATTATCAAAGGTACAATAGAAGCCACGGTTCCAACCGTTGTTCCTACAATAAGTCTTGTCAAAGGGAATACCATTATCATGAGTATCAGGAAAGGTACAGAACGAAGAAGGTTGATAAAAATTCCCAAACCGTGCATAAATCCCTTCGGCAAAGGACGGACACCGCCCTTTTCCCCGGCAACAAGCAACACTCCCAGCGGAAGTCCTAAAATAATTGCAAAAGCGGTGGCCACAACAGTAACATAAAATGTTTCCCAGAGTGCAAGAGGAAATTCATTTTTAAGAATTTCAACAGCCTCCTGTACCGCTTCGGATTCAAACATATTCTGAAACATTTTACTCCACCTCCTCAACTACAATATCATCAATTTTTTTCAGATAATTAACAGCCTTTTCGGTTTGCTCCTCTCCGTTAATACCGAGAAGCATATTTCCGTAGGCACGTCCGCCAATGGTTTTCGTTGATGCGCCCTTAATATTTGCTTCAACATTTATATCAATAGCCATTTTTGCGATAAGCGGAGTTTTTGCGGCATCTGCACCGTTGAAAACAACTCTCAAAACTTTTTCGTCGCCGTTTTTTTCAATAATATTTTCCGCAACATCAGGAAAAACAAGACGTTTTGCCGCGTCAGATTTAGGATTAGCAAATATCTCGCTGACAAGTC
Source organism: Acutalibacteraceae bacterium (assembly GCA_045643165.1). Classification (GTDB taxonomy): domain Bacteria; phylum Bacillota; class Clostridia; order Oscillospirales; family Acutalibacteraceae; genus SIG575. The sequence continues at coordinate 2,031 of JAZUKF010000003.1, forward strand.
CCTCCTCCACAACATGACCATTATCAAGAATCGCCACACGGTTGCAAATGCTTTCAACAACACTCATCTGATGCGTAATGACAATAACGGTTATACCTAATTTTTTGTTGATATCACGAATAAGAGAAAGAACGGAATTTGTAGTTTTCGGATCAAGGGCACTTGTTGCCTCATCGCAAAGAAGTACCTTGGGATTTGTGGCTAACGCTCTCGCAATGGCAATACGTTGCTGTTGACCTCCGGAAAGCTGAGCCGGATATGCATCAGCTTTATCGGGAAGTTCAACTATATCGAGAAGTTCCAGCGCCTTTTTCTTCGCCTCCGCCTTTGGCATTCCGGCAAGTTCAAGGGGAAAACATATATTTTTCAGGCATGTTCTTTGCATAAGAAGATTGAAACGCTGAAAAATCATCGTTACACTTCTTCTGAATTCACGAAGTTCTTTTACGGAAAGTTTTCCCACATCCTTATCATCAATAATTACACTGCCTCCCGTGGGACGTTCAAGCATATTTATAGTACGGACAAGTGTGCTTTTACCTGCACCGCTCATGCCGATAATTCCGTAAATATCACCGTCGTTAACTGTCAAATTAACGTCTTCCAAAGCCGTTACATTACCATGACTTGTATAAAAAACTTTTGTAAGATTTTTTAATTCAATCACACGTAAACACCTCCGAGCAAAATTTTGCCGACTGCGATTTTCTCGCAATCGGCAGAAATCAGTAATTTTTATTTAGAATTTTTGAGAGCTTCAAGACTGCTCTGTTTCCCGCCGTAAATACCGAGGGGTTCATTATGAATAGCCGCAACGGAAACGATATGCGTTCCGTTTTCTGCATTAAAGTCATCAAGATACGGTGTATGCTGGAAATAGTTTGCATCAAATTCGCCCGACTCAACAACATTGTTAGGCTGAACATAATCCGTAAACTGAGTAACCTCAAGGATAATATTCTTTCTTGCAAGAAGTTTTTTCGCAACTTCAAGAATTTCGGCATGAGGTGTAGGAGAAGCGGCAATTTTAATTGTCTTACCGCTGAGTCTTGAATAATCAACACTTGAATCGTAACCTGTTCCGGGATTATCAATTGTGCTTACAACGGAACCGTTATATCTTTGTAAAATATATTCCTTAACTTCGTTGCTTTCAAGAGCGGCAACGAGTGCTTTTGTTTTATCGTTCTTTTCATTTCCCGCTTTAACTGCAATAATATTTGCATAAGCGGCAGAGGAATCCTCAATTCCGAGAGAATTTTTAACGGGATTAAGACCTGCATCAATAGCGTAGTTTGAGTTAATTACAGCATAATCAAGGTCCTGAAGGACATTGGGAAGCTGAGCGGCTTCAATCTCGCTAATCTTAACATTATAGGGATTTTCGGCAATATCCTTTACGGTTGCTTTAATATCAACACCGTCTTTAAGTTTGATAATACCCAACTGTTGAAGAAGCAACAAAGCACGTGCTTCATTAGTAGTATCATTGGGAACACCGATTGTTATTCCGGAATTTGCTTCATTATTCTTTGAGCCTGTACCGCATGATGCAAAAGTGCAAAGTACAATAATCAGAGCCATTGTCAACGCTAATATTTTTTTCATGAGTATATACTCCTCCTCAATGATTTTTTTACATTGTACCACCAAATATTAACATTTGTCAATATAATTATTACATTTTTATCTAAAACCTGATAAAATGCTTGAAGTAACGATCATTTTATGATAATATTACTTTAAGCGGGGTGAGAAAATATGCCAAAATATATTGTTATAAAAGATTTTTGCAGACGTGAAGCAAAGTTCATACTCTCAAAGCCTCAATATGATTTACTGACGGAGAAAATCCGTGATAAAATGTGTCCCGATATCTACTGCATTGACGGTGAAAAATATACGGTCAGAAACGTATATTACGATACGGAAAACAACGGGATTTTATACCGATGCTCAAACAAGCCGGATTATAAAGAAAAGGTAAGAATCAGAAGTTATTATCCGGTGAAAAACGACAGCGATGAAGTCTTTCTGGAAATCAAAAAGAAAATCAACGGCGTTGTTGTAAAAAGACGTGTTACCCTGCCATACTGTGATGCCGTGAATTTTCTTGAAAAGGGAATAAAGCCGAATGTAAATGACTTTTCCTCAAAACAGACTGTACTTGAAATTGAAAATTTTCTGAAAAAATATCCGGTAAAACCTTATTCATTTATCAAATATGAACGTCTTGCTTTTTTTGATAAAAATAATCCGCATATCCGTCTGACCGTTGACAACGACATAAAAATCAGAACGGAAAATCCGGATATAAAAAACGAAAACGCTACGCAATATCTTATTGACAAAGATAAATTCATTGCAGAGATAAAATTTGACAATGCAATCCCCCTTTATCTTGCGGAGATTTTGTCGGAATGTAACGTAAGTATGCAGGGATTTTCCAAATGCGGAACTATTTACGAACAGAAAATCCTTGAAAAGAAAAATAATATTTCGGAAGGAGCATTAACATAAAATGATTACCCTGCAAAACTTTTTCTCTCAAATCAATTATAACCAATCACCGCTTTCACCCGAAACGGCACTTGCAATATTTTTTACGTCATTATGTATCGGTGTGATAATCAGTCTTGTTTATATGTTCACCCACAAAGAAACGGGTTACAGTAAATCTTTTTCAATAGTCAATCTGATATTACCTCCGATAATTGCGATAATTATTATGCTTGTGGGTAATAATATCGCAAGAGCATTTTCACTTGCGGGAATTTTTTCCCTTGTAAGATTCAGGAGCACTCCGGGTGAACCGAGGGATTTAACATTTGTTCTTTTCACAATCGGCATGGGACTTGCCTGCGGAATAGGTTTTTTAGGATATGCCGTGCTTTTTACGGTACTGATTTCAATTCTTTTGATTATCATTTACAAAACAAAATTCGGCACACAGAAAAAAACCGCCATGCTTCTTCGTATTGTCATTCCGGAAGATTTGAATTATATGGGTGCTTTCGATGATTTGTTTGAAGAATATACATTGTTTTACAAACTGACAAAGGTTAAAACAAGCGGGTACGGTACAATGTACGAATTATATTACAGAATACGTGTTGACAAAAATTTCAAACAAAAGGATTTTATTGATAAAATAAGAAGCAGAAACGGCAATTTGAATGTTTACTTAAATCTTGATGCAACCGATGACATTCAAGGTGAATGGTGAATCAGACGGATAGACATATAGACGGAAGATATTTGTCTATCATCTAAAATGACGGTTATAAAAAGAAGTTTTTCCTTTTATAACCGTCATTTTCAATTATTATTTATTCTTAATCAAATTCCATATAATATCAAAACCGGGAAGTTTGTTGATAAAATTCAAAATCGTATCGGGAATAAGACCGTAAACCCAACCTAAATCAATATAGTCATTCAACTGCGGTGCAGGTGCTCCCGCATAGGAAAGTGTGAACGGCTGAACATAAACCACACCGCCTTCACCGAATACTTCCGCTCTGACGTAACTTCCGATATCACGGCTGTAATCGTCAAGGCAGATCGTATCGCCTGTTGCAATGGTTCTTCCGTCGGCAATCCAACGGATAAGGTATGCGTTTTCATCAGCCGTTATTGTTATCGTATCATTAACGTCATCAACTTTTACGCCTTTAATAACGGGTGCTTCAACGCTGAACGGTGCCTTATACTTCGGGCATTTATCACCGTTGGCAAGGTTCACTTCTCCCTCTTTGCTGAGAGATTGCAAAGTCTGTCCGAGAGCTTTTGATTCGGGGCTCTTGTTCTGTTTAACGAGAAGATTGCCGATTTCCGTTATCTCGTCATAATTTCCGATATATTTACTGCATGCAAAAAACTGTCCCTTTGAAAGACTGTTTTTAAGATTTTCAACAGTACATTTTTCCATACAGATTTCAGTATAACCCGAATAAGTAACATCAACGGAATGGGCATCGCTCGTGGCAAGTCCGAAAACATTTCTTCCTGTGGGAACAACTCTTTGAAGAAGGATATCCCAAAGTTTTCTGTCAAAACGTGTTCTGTCATCGCCCTTACTGTTTACATCAATACCGATACAGGAATTATACTGAGTAAGCAGACCTGCAAATTTATCAATAATATATCTGAATTTAATGCTGTTATAACTGTAAGCATCTTTGGAGTAAACAACATCTCTCGCTCCTGAATATTCTCCGGGATGGTTGATAACACTGAGTCCGCCCAGTTTATCAATATTGCTGATGGGAGTTATGTAATCACTTGTTCCGCCGAGAACATCCTCGCCGTAAGGAACAAACCAACTGTTAACATGAGCATTGTTTATTGAAACGGGATTATTTTCTATTCCAAACGGCACACGCATCATCTCATGACCTGCCGTACCGTCATTTGCGGAAATCTGATAATAATAATCCGCACCGTCCCTTGTAACCAAACCGTACTTATCACCCTTTGCGGTAAATCCGCCGTTCTTGTTAAGCACCTCGATGCGACCGCCTCTGTTTTTAAACAACTTGATAAAGGTACTCAAAACGGGATTGACATGCTCTTCGGTCCAGCTGATACTGTTAATTCCGTGGTCTGTAACGGCAAGAATGTCAAAATCATAATCATAATGAGATTCGATCATCTCTTTAAGCGTTCCGTTACCGTCGCTTGAAGTTGTGTGGCTATGTAAATCAGCCTTATATTGATTTGTTTTTTCCCAATTTACATCCGCATAAGGATTTTTGATAGTATAATCAACATCCTTTACCGCTCCCGCATTTGAAACGACATAAAGACCGGAAAGCATTACGGTGCAAATACATAAAACCGAAACAATTTTTTTAAAACCCTTCATTTTAAAATCCCCTTCAATAGTATCGTTAGCAATGACTAACCATTAAAAGTATATTATTATTTTAAGTTTTTGTCAAGAGAATTCTTCTGATAAAAATATTATCCTCAAAGAAGGAAAATATTGTGTTTTTCGCACTTCTCTTTCATTTCCTCAGGCCATACCGATGCCTGAACCTCGCCCACATGAGCCTTTGAAAGAAGCAACATACACATTCTCGACTGACCTATTCCGCCCCCTATTGTCAAGGGCAGAACATTATCAATGATTTTTTTGTGATAATCAAATTTCAGCCTTTCTTCCTTATTACAGAGGGCAAGTTGAGTTTTAAGCGACTGTGCATCAACACGTATTCCCATGGAGGAAACCTCAAAAGAATGACCGAGAACCTCGTTATAGAAAAGTAAATCCCCGTTCAGTGTCCAATCGTCATAATCAGGTGCTCTTCCGTCATGGGGTTTGCCGTTTTTCAAGGCTCCGCCTATCTGCATAAGAAATACCGTTTTATATTTTTCGGTAACGGCATCCTCTCTTTCCTTGGGAGAAAGATCGGGGTACATTTCTTCAAGTTCGGAAGCGGTGATAAAGAAAACGTCTCTTTTTATTTCCGTTTTCACTGCGGGAAAAATCTTTTTCACCGCATCACTTGTATCGCAAATTGCCGACACGATTTTCTTCACCGTGCTTTTAAGGAAATCAAAATTTCTGTCCTCTTTTGTGATAACCTTTTCCCAGTCCCATTGGTCAACAAAAACGGAATGGATATTATCCATATCATCATCACGGCGAATTGCATTCATATCGGTATAAATTCCCTCACCCGCTTCATAACCGAAACGGTAAAGTGCCATTCTTTTCCACTTTGCAAGGGATTGAACAACCTCAAAATTGCCCTTCATCATCTTTGCGGTGAAATGAACCTTTCTTTCAACACCGTTAAGGTCATCGTTTATTCCGCTTTCTTCCGTTACGATAATGGGAGCACTCATTCTTTCAAGGTTTAATGCGGTCGAAAGATTTTTCTGAAAATCATCCTTAATAAATTTAATTGCTTTCTGCGTTTCTCTCGCAGTGAGAGATGAAGAATATCCCTCAGGTAAAATAAGCTCTCTCATAAAAATCTCCTTATCTGATTGAGCCGACCGTTCTCGGATACAAAATGACATCTCTGATATTCGTTATGCCGGTAACATACATAATAATTCTTTCAAATCCGAGACCAAATCCGCTGTGGGGTACGGAACCGTATTTTCTTAAATCAAGATAATCGCTGTAATCATCAAGATTCATATTGCGTTTTTTCATAGCGTCGATAAGTTTATCATAATCAGCCTCACGTTCACTGCAACCGATGATCTCTCCCACGCCGGGAACAAGCAGATCCGTTGCGGCAACAGTTTTTCCGTCGGGATTTTGTTTCATATAGAATGATTTTATCTCCTTGGGATAATTGATAAGGAAAACGGGTTTATTATATATCTCCTCGGTGATATATCTTTCATGCTCCGTCTGTAAATCACAACCCCATTCAACGGGATATACAAAATCCTTTCCGGACTTTTTAAGAAGCTCAATGGCTTCGGTATATTCAACGACGGCAAAATCGTTTTTCACAAGATTTTGAAGTTTTTCCGTAAGTCCTTTTTCAAAAGGCTGTTCAAAGAAAGCAAGTTCTTCAGGACATTTTTCCATAACATCGGAAACAATATATTTTATCATTTCCTCCGCAATTTCGATAATATCGGGAAGTTCCGCAAAGGCAACCTCCGGTTCAACATGCCAAAACTCCGCAACATGGCGGGGCGTATTGCTGTTTTCGGCACGGAATGAGGGACCGAAAGTATAAATCTTACCCATTGCCATTGCGGCAACTTCACCCTCCAACTGACCTGAAACACTTAATCCCGCACGTTTTGAGAAGAAATCATTTGAATAATATTCTTCTTCATTTTTATATTTATCGGAATATCCTATCGTGGTAACCTTAAACATTTCTCCCGCTCCCTCACAGTCGCTGCCCGTGATAAGAGGAGTGTTGACATAAACATAGTTTCTTTCCTGGAAATAGCGGTGAATGGCACTTGCCATTACGGAGCGGACTCTGAAAACCGCATTAAAAGTATTTGTCCTTGTACGGATATGAGGCATGGTGCGGAGAAATTCAAGGGTATGGCGTTTTTTCTGAAGAGGATAATCTCCGGGACATTCTCCCAATACGGAAAATTCCTCCAAATTGATTTCAACTCCGCCCTGTCTTGCCTCAACGACCTCACCTGTTATTTTAAGGGAAACGCCCAGATGCATTGCATCATCAATATCGCTGATTACATTTTTGTCGATTACGATTTGAAGATGTTTAAGCGTTGTTCCGTCATTGAGTTCGATAAAAGCCATATTTTTAGAGTCTCTCGCCGTTCTCACCCAACCGCAAACGGTAACCTTTGTTCCTATAAGAGATTTGTTCTGCTGAATTTCTTTAATGTCAATGTGTTTCATTTTTGACTCTCCTTTATCTGATATTTCACGGGAACGGTCAATAAAAAAAGCACACAATCATCCGTCCCCATAGGACGGGCAACTGTGCACCCGTGGTACCACCTATATTATTGAATAAAAATTCAATCACTCTTGCGGCTTCAAAGATAAATATACCTAAAAGCCTTTTCGTTTAACGCACGAATGTCGTCGCACCTACTGACCTGACGGCGTTCGGATTGAGGCTAAGAAGTGTTCTTCACGCAAACTCCTGCATACGGTTCCCACTATCCCGTACTCACTTCGGCGGTGCTTTTGCGATACTTTTCTTCCTCACTGCCTTTACAAATATTACGATTATTATATACCGAAAAACATCAAAAGTCAACCGTTATTGCAACTTTTTTCTCATTTCAAGAAGTATTTTCTTTTCCTTTCTTGAAACCTGAACCTGGGACATACCCAATATCTCCGCAGTCTTTGACTGCGTAAGCCCTTTATAATACCGCAGAAGAATTATTTTCCTGTCATTTTCCGGGAGTTTTTCAAGTGTCTGTTCAAGTGCCATGGATTCGGAAATTTTTATTTCCGGCGGTTGTGTGGGAATATCTATTTCCTTTGACTCCTCATCTTCCCCTGATGTCAGGGATATTACGGGCATGGATGCAGTAAGCAGTTCCGCCGTTTCCGCCATTGATAAATCAAGCCTTTTCGCAAGTTGTCCCACCGTAGGTTCAACTCCCGTTTCAAGGATAAATTTTTCTTTTTCTTTCACAAGTAATCTTATTTTATCTTTCATGGCTCTGCCCACTTTTACAGTGCCGCCGTCACGAAAAATTCTTTTTATTTCTCCGAGAATTACCGGCACGGCATAGGTGGAAAACAAAAATCCTCTTGTTTCGTCAAAGCCGTCGGTTGCCTTTACAAGCCCTAAACAACCCGCCTGAAAAAGGTCATCATATTCCACACCTCTGCCTTTGAATTTACCTGCACAGGCATGGACAAGACCGATATTCTCTTTGATAATTTCATCACGTGTTTTCTCTTTTATCACCGTTCAAAAATCTTCCGTTTATTCTTTTAGTCAAAGTTACCGTTGTTCCCTTATCCACCTTTGAATTTACCTTCACTTTATCGGTAAAACTTTCCATAACCGCAAAGCCGAGCCCCGCACGTTCACCGCCCATTGTTGTAAAAAGCGGTTCCATTGCCTTTTTTACATTTTCAATTCCGCAGCCTTTATCACGAATTTTAATTCTCACAACACCGTTGTCAAACAGACTGACACTTATGTAAATTTTTCCCGTCCCCTCTTTGTAACCGTGAACGATGGAATTTGTTACCGCCTCGCTGACTGCCGTTTTTATATCCCCGATTTCCTCAAGTGTGGGATCAAGCTGAGCGATAAAGGATGCCACCGCCACTCTGGAAAAACTTTCATTTACGGAACGGCTCTCGATTTCCGTTTTCATGGAATTTATTATTTTCATGCTTTTACTCCTTTTTGATACTGATTTTTCCTAATTTTTCAATGCCGGAAAGTCTGATGACTTTTACCATATTCTTCGGAATATTCACCACCTCGATTTCTCCGTCCAGAGATTTTACAAGGCGGTAACGTCCCATGATCAGACCTATTCCTGAACTGTCCATAAAGGTTACCCCATCGTAATCAAGCACAAGTTTTTTCGGTTTTGAACGTAAAAATCTTTCGTCTATCCCCTCACGTATTTCTCCTGCGGTATGATGGTCTATCTCGCCGGAAATATATGCCGTAAGAGTGTTTTCTTTTTCTTCAAGTATAATTCCCATTTTACCCTCCGATAAAAAAATCTGTTTCTCACCGAATATGATAAGAAACAGACTTTAAATATTTTGCCGAAACGTGGCAGTTAATTAAATTTTTTTCATTGAATTAACGTTTTCAGTTTTTCGCTCTTCATTCCGTAAGCATTTTCCGCCCATATTTCCGCAGAAAAACCATCCTTGCCGTCAAAAGAAAAATCTACCTTTTCCATGGGATTTGCACGCCAATAATCGTTGACTTTATACTGTGTGAAAACCGTCTTTCCTTTTTCGTTTTTGACTTCAATTCTGTAAAGGAAAACAATTTTACCGTCCGTACTTGTCGCTTGCGGTGCAGTAATAATATACTTGTCCCCGTCTTTTCTGACAGAAAGTTTTGCAGAAGAAGAAAACTCCGGCGGGGATGAATGTTCGATCTGATTAAACGGAGTATATGCAAAAGTTGATTTATCGCTCGGATTTGTTATGAGATAATCGCAAAGGAACTGTCCGTCCGTTTCGTTAAATCCTCTTAAACGGATTTGATTATCTTTGTCAACCTCGACAAGCCATGCCTGACCGGAATCGCCGTAACCCTCAGGATGAACCGTCTTATCATTATCAACGGTAAGTTCCATATATGCAATAGCGCCTGTGCCGACTGCTGTATAGTCCCCCTGCCAGATTGAACGGGGATCGTTCAACGGATAATGTGAATGTCCCGAAAAATGAACAACCTGAGGATATTTTTTGATAATTGCTCTGAAATTCGTTACGCCCCATCCCTCAAAATATGACGAACCGTAAACCGTACTTTTTACATGCTCATGATGACAAACGAAAATCGGCTTTTGAGGATCATCTTTTGCGGCGGCCGCAAGTTGTTTTTCAAGCCACAATTTCTGATAAATCCCGTATCGTAGTCCCTCATATTTTGATGTTGAAATTCCGATAAAATGATATCCGTTGATCACAACATGGAAATCGGAATTTTCTTTCGTAATATCGCTGATATATTTCAAAGACTTCTTGCCGTTATCAGTACTGTCGTGACTTTTGGCAACGACCGCAAGTAACTTCGTTTCGTCTTTTTTTGCTTCTTCGATCACTTTTCGGAAAGCGTCAAACTGTTCCTCTTTTCCTTTGTCCGTTACATCTCCCACAAACAAGGCTCCGTCAAGCGTAGGATGGTTTTTATCCTCTTCGGATATTTTGTAAGCAAAAGAAAACACTCTTTTTATCCTGTCGATCCTGCCGGGAGCGTTAAGGTTTACATGTGTATCACTGCAAACCGTAAAACGCAAAACGGGTTCAAAATCCTCCGCCTCTTTTTGCTGAACTTTATTATGGGGAGCAAATCCCGTAAGCAAAGAAGAAAAGAATGTCAGCACCATCATTACGTATGATACTATTTTTTTATAAAAGTTTTTCATCACTGTCCACTCCGATTTTTTCTATAATATATTTCCTTATGTCCCCTGCAAGATACAAAGATCCGCAAAAGGCAATAAGATTATTTTTCTGCAACGAAAAGGCTTTATCAACTGCTTCAAAACTGTTTTCAAACGGCAAAACATTGTCGCAGTACCTTTCACAGATTTTTTTCAGTTCATCCGCTTTCATACTTCTGGGATTGGAGGCTTCGGTGGCAATCATAATTTTTGCGTTGCGTGAAAGATTTTCTACTGATTTTTCCACATCCTTATCAGCCATCATACCCACAACCACGATATTTTCTTCAAACTTTTCAAGCACTTTTGAAAATGCCCTTGTACCGTCCTCGTTATGACCGCCGTCAAGGATAACGGGAGGATTTTTTCTTAAAAACTCAACCCTTGCGGGAAGGGATGCTCTTTTAATTCCGTTGACTATATGTATTTCATCAAAGCCGAGATTTTTTGCGGTTTCGATTACCGTCAACGCATTATAAATCTGATGTTCACCGGAAAGATTTACTTTATATTCAACACCCTTATACTCAAATTCAGAAGAAAAAATATCGGAATTTTTTATTTTAAGTTTATTCAAATCCGGAATAATGCAGGGATTATTCTTTTCCTCTGCGGTGGATTTTATTATACCGAAAACAGATTTTTCCTGCAACGGATATGATACCGTCGATGAATTATCTTTGATTATTCCGCACTTCTGATACGCAATTTCTTCAATGGTATTTCCGAGAACGGCGGTATGGTCATAGGAAATTGAAGTTATTACGCTTGCAAGAGGTGAAAAAATAACATTTGTGGAATCGTAAAGTCCGCCTAAACCCACTTCAAGCACAACGATATCGCATTTTTCCTTTGAAAAATAATCAAAAGCCATGGCGGTGATGATCTCAAACTCCGTCGGCTCAATTCCTTCACGGTTTAATTCATCAACTAAAACTTTTATTTTTTCAGAAAGTTCAGCCAATTCATCATGGGGTATCATTTTTCCGTCAATCTGAATTCTCTCGCAAAAATCCACAACGTAAGGAGAAGTGAAAAGTCCCGTACGCAACCCGGCAAGCTTAAAAATCTCGCTGAGCATCACGCTGGTACTTCCCTTTCCGTTAGTACCCGCAACATGAACAATCCGCAGAGAGTTCTGCGGATTGCCGAGTTTTTCAAGCAATGCTTTAACCCTTTCAAGACCGGGTTTGCTTCCGAATTTCAAAAAGGAATGAATATAATTTAAAGCATCGTTGTAATTCATATCTTATTCTCCGAGAGATGCAATACTGTCATCAAGCATCTTAATTTTTTCGGTAAGTTTCTGTGCCTGTTCACGTTGAGCCGCAACAACATTTTCCGGTGCTTTTGATACAAATCCCGGATTGTTGAGTTTGTTATTTATGAAATCAAGGTCCTTCTGTGCCTTACTGCGTTCTTTTTCAAGTCTTGATTTTTCTGCGGCGAAGTCGATAAGTTCATCCATGGGGATAAAGATTTTCGCATCAGCCGTTACAATGGAAACAGCACCTTTTAAATCAAAGTTTTCACCCAATGTTACATCGGATGCACTTGCAAGACGCTGCATAAAAATACCCGCCTTTGAGAATGTATCCGTATATTCCGTTTCGATATAAACGTGGGCTTTCTTTGACGGAGGAACATTCATTTCCGCTCTGCGGTTACGGATGGCACGGATGGAATCCATAATGCGGTTCATCTCCGC
>JAZUKF010000004.1:0-3796 GCA_045643165.1 Acutalibacteraceae bacterium
CAGATAAAGATTGAACCGTCTTCCTCAACATCAACCTTACAGTTACATTCGGCACAGATTTTCTGAATAACCTTACCCTGCTTACCGATAACCTCGCTGATTTTATCAACGGGAATTTTGGTAGTAAGCATTTTCGGAGCATATTTTGAAAGTTCTTTTCTCGGTTCGGGAATTGCTTTAAGCATAACCTCATCAAGAATATAGATACGAGCTTTATATGTCTTTTCAAGTGCTTCCTTAATAATTTCAGGTGTAAGACCGTGAACTTTAAGGTCCATCTGAATTGCGGTAATACCCTTATGAGTACCTGCAACCTTAAAGTCCATATCGCCGAAGAAATCTTCAAGTCCCTGGATATCAACCATTGTCATAAAACGGTCGCCCTCTGTTACAAGACCGCAGGATATACCGGCAACGGGAGCCTTTATCGGAACACCTGCCGCCATAAGAGAAAGAGTTGAACCGCAGATTGAACCCTGAGATGTTGAACCGTTTGAAGAAAGAACCTCTGATACAAGACGAAGAGTATAGGGAAATTCCTCAACAGAAGGAATAACGGGAAGAAGTGCCTTTTCAGCCAAAGCACCGTGACCTATTTCACGTCTGCCGGGACCTCTTGAAGGTTTCGTTTCACCAACGGAGTATGCGGGGAAATTATAATGATGCATATATCTCTTGCTGTCCTCACCGTCAATTCCGTCAAGGAGTTGAGCATCGCTGACAGGACCGAGAGTTGTAACGGTAAGAACCTGAGTCTGTCCTCTTGTGAACATACCGGAACCGTGAACTCTGTCAAGAAGGTCTATCTGTGCGGAAAGAGGTCTGATTTCATCAATTCCTCTGCCGTCAACACGTTTACCGTCATCAAGGAGCCAACGTCTTACAACAAACTTCTGGATTTTATAAAGACAGTCCTCGATTTTATCTGCATTTTCCTCATAAACCTCATCAAATTTTTCATGAACCGCATCATAGATGGGTTTAAGTCTGTCATCACGGATACGCTTATCGTCCGTATCAAGTGCGGCACGTATATCATCAATGGCGAATTCTTTAATTGCTTCGTACATATCCTCCGGAGGATCGTTTGAGGGGAAATCAACCTTCTCCTTACCGACCTCGGACTTGATCATATTGATAAATTCAACGATCTTCTGATTTTCCTTATGAGCAAACATAATTCCGTCATACATAACGTCATTGGGAATTTCGTTTGCGGCCGCCTCGATCATGGCAACAAGATCCGCAGTTGAAGCAACCGTTACATACATTTCGGATTTTTCTTTTTCCTCAGCGGTGGGATTGATAACGAATTTTCCGTCAACAAGTCCTACAACAACGCCGGAAATCGGACCGTCCCAGGGAATTTCGGAAATTGAAATTGCGATGGAAACACCGAGCATTGCGGTAATTTCGGGTGAACAGTCGGGATCAACAGCCATTACCGTTGCCACAACACCTACGTCATTTCTCATATCCTTGGGGAAAAGAGGACGGATAGGTCTGTCAATAACTCTTGAAGCAAGAGTTGCTTTTTCGCTCGCTTTACCCTCACGACGCTGGAAAGAACCGGGGATTTTACCCACCGAATAAAGTTTTTCCTCAAAATCCACTGAAAGAGGGAAGAAATCAACGCCCTCTCTCGGCTTAGGAGCCATTGTGGCGGTACAAAGTACGTTTGTTTCACCGTAACGTACAAGACATGAGCCGCCTGCAAGCTGAGCCATTTTACCGACTTCGACCACAAACGGTCTGCCTGCAATAGTTGTTTCAAATTTTCTGAAGTCTTCAAACATTTTTACTGCATCCTTTCGATTTAAAATATATATCGACAGGCGGATTTAGCAATAAAGCCATGCTTCATATCCTGTTGAAGCATCGATTTACCGCTAAAATCCTTCTCCTGTCCGCAAGTCCGCATTGACGGACAAATTGCCTTAATAATGTTCACAAGGCAGACAAGTAACACCTGCCTGCCTTTTGTAAATAAATTATTTACGGATACCGAGTCTTGCAATGATTGAACGGTAACGCTCAATATCTTTTTCCTGAAGATATGCAAGGAGATTTCTTCTGTGACCTACCATTTTAAGAAGTCCTCTACGTGAATGATGGTCCTTCTTATGAGTCTTGAAATGCTCGTTAAGATCGTTAATTCTCTTAGTAAGAACAGCAATCTGAACCTCAGGAGAACCTGTGTCGCCCTCATGAGTGGCATACTCGGCGATTATTGCCTTTTTTTCTTCGTTTGTCATTTTTTTCACCTCATTATAATTTCTGACGTTACAAATCCCAGAAGCAGGCAGGTGAAAACTCCCTACGGGCTTACTCCTGATTCCGAGATAAGAACCACAGTGCTATTAAATATATCACTTAATTTGTTTTTTGTCAAGTGTTTTTACAAAAAAATAAACCATATAATAGTATGTATTATTTTTTACAATATTATTTGCGTATTTTTCAAAAATGTGATAATATAATATGTAAGAAAGCGAGTGATTATTTTGAATACTGTCAGCATTAAAGAATTTAAAAATAATATCGTCAAATCCATTGCGGATGACTGGGCATTACTGTCTGCGGGAAACGAAAATTCCCATAACGCCATGACCGTCAGTTGGGGAGGTGCAGGCGAACTTTGGGGAAAAGATGTGGTTTTTGTCTTTGTAAGACCTCAAAGATACACAAAGGAATTTATTGACAGAGAAGGGAAATTCAGCCTTTGCTTCTTTGACGGAGAGTATAAAAAAGAATTAACACTTTTCGGCAGAAAATCCGGACGTGATACCGATAAATATAAAGAAACGGGATTTAAACCGGTTTTCCGGGACGGTACCGTATTTCCGGAGGAAGCCTCATCTGTTTTGATATGCAAAACTCTTGCCGTAGAAGAAATTAACCCGGAAAGTTTTATCGACAAATCCATTGACGAAAAAAATTATCCCTCAAAAGATTATCACAAGGTCTATATTGCCGAAATCGAAAAAGTTCTTATAAAATAAAACTTTTTATAGCGGTAAAAATTTTTTAATAACACAATATATTGTTATGAAAAAAATATTTTAATTTTTTTGAAAAAATTTTAAAAAAAGACTTGCATTTTACAAAACATAGTGATATAATAAGCAAGTCGTTAGGGAACAGATCAACAGTTTGTTCCGAGTTGGTGTTAATGGTGATGAGGGTCCACCCGTTCCCATCCCGAACACGGTAGTTAAGCTCATCTACGCCGAAGATACTTGGTTGGAAGCGACCCGGGAAAATAGGACGATGCCAACACTTTGGTAGCCACCCAATAGGGTGGGTATTTTTTTTGATATTTTTCATTGATAGGAGATATAAATATGCATTACAGATACAAAGTTTCAGGCACCTGTTCAAGGGAAGTTGAATTTGACCTTGAAAACGGAATTGTTTCAAATGTTGTTTTTCACGGAGGATGTTCCGGAAACACTCAGGGAATTTCAAAATTAGCAGAGGGAATGAAAGCGGAGGATATCATCGAAAGACTGGAAAATATCCGCTGCGGTTTCAAATCAACCTCCTGCCCCGACCAATTTGCCAAAGTATTAAAAAAAGCACTGAACGAATAATAAAACATATAACAAAGGGGCTGTCGCATTTAGCACAGACCGAAAAGCAAACTAAAATATATTATTAAAAGACGGTTGTAAAAGGAAGTTTAATCTTTTATAACCGTCTTTTTTATGATTATTTCATTTGATTGTTATGTCATTTTGCTTTTCTAAACGTTTTTTTGCCCACTCGACGTACCTATGTACGCCTTCGGGACAAA
>JAZUKF010000005.1:0-6048 GCA_045643165.1 Acutalibacteraceae bacterium
TCTATTTCATTTAAAGAAATGTTTATTGTTTTACTCATTATTGTTCCTCCGTAATTCACATCTGACAATCTCATTTAATCATTTGAATAATTGTTCAACTGTTATTATTATATGCCGTTGAAAGAAATTTGTCAATATTGTTTTACAAAAAATTATGGTAAAGCGTATTATTTTTTAAATAAACTCTTTTCAAAACCGAGAAAAGATGATACAATAAAGATACAATTAAATTTTGGGGTGATAAAATGGAAAAAAGGTCAGTAAAAATTCTCTCTGTTGTGATGTCTTTACTTATTTTTGTATCTGTTATTACCGCAGGTACCGTAAGCGTTGAAGCAAAAACATACAACAAAGCGGAAAAAGTTCTTTATAACATTACGGACGTGGCAATAAATGCTCTTGCTTCCGGAGTGGCTTCTCTTATGCCTTCGACAAATTGGCAAAAGGCAGAAGATTATAAATGTGAGAATTTTATGGCGGGGATGAAAACATTCCTGAAAAAACCGGCTGAAAACAGTTGCTGGAATTTAGGCTATTCTTCCGCTTCACTTCTTACGAGCAACGTAACGGACGGATACCATTTTGTTGCAGGCGGAATTTCAGTTAAACCTAAATATGCAACAGCCGTTATTGATGATTCGAGAGTACGTACTATAGCAATTTCCGACGGAAGCGGTCGAGGTACTGCGATTTTCTCTGTAATTGATGCATACGGACTTGCAAATGTTGATGTACGTGAAATCAGAGGCAGACTTGCCGATTATGCGAAAAAGAATAATATCGTAAGCATAAATGTTGCCGTACTTCATCAGCACAGTGTTGTTGATACTTTCGGTATGAACGGTGATATTATTAAAGCGGTATTTTTAAATCCCCTTATCCGTCTTTATAATAATCTTTTCCATGAAGATGTTCCTCTTCATAACGGTAAGAATAAAGTGTATCAGGAAAATCTTTTCAATAAAACGGTTGATACAATCAAGTCCGCAGTTGAGGATATGAAACCCGGTACGCTTAAATTCGGCACGGTGAACTGTTCGGAATATATTGTTGATAAAAGACCTCCCTATGCACTTGACCAAAATCTTAACAGATTTCGTTTCATACCTGACGACGGAAGCCGTGAAACATGGTTCTCAACATCGGTTATTCATTGCGTAGGCAACGGCGTTCAGGGAACGGAAGTTACCGCTGACTATCCGTATTATATGGAAAGATATATTAACGAAAACAGTGATGCAAACTTTATGCTTCTTTTGGGTGCGGAACTTTCCACATCTCAAAATTGCAGTACGTTGACAGTTAAAAGCGGTGAAAGAGATTATGCCGTTCTCGGCAGGGCTCTCGGAGAGAGACTGTCAAGTGTAACAAATGAAACTGTTGTTGAACCGTTGCTTAATATCAAACATTCACAGGTTAATTTTGAAATTGAAAATAAAATAATGATGCTTGCCGCAACGGCGGGACTTTTCGATAATGTTGCCGTTATCAACGGTGATAAAGTTGAAGTTGTTTCCGAAATCGGATATGCGGAATTCGGAACAAATCTTGCGGTGGCATTGATTCCCGGTGAACTTGAAGCATCTGTTGCCTACGGCGGTGGTCTCGGTTCATCAGACTCATGGAAAGGCACGGAATGGACATATAAATCATTGCAGGAAATCGTGGGAAAAGATAAAAAACTTCTTATCTTCGGTTTGTGTAATGACCAGATAGGATATATCGTTCCCGATAACGATTATATGGCAATGCTTGTTCCGGAAAGCAAGAGTGTTGAATTTGTTTCTCTCGGAAGCAAAACCGCTTCACATCTTGTGGATGAGTTTATTAAACTTGTAAAATAAAAATTAAGATGAAGTCTGCTTTGAAAATAAGGCAGACTTCATTTTTGATAAAAATAATCAGGAGTGATATAATGAGTAAAGCAAAATGGATTTGGTACAGAAACGATTTTGAAATGTATCATCATCTTATTCTGTCATGCAGAAGGCAGGAAAAGGGATGCGATTATCCTTGTATGTGGCATTTAAGCCAACCGGAAAGAAGCGTTAATTTTTATAAAACATTTACTGTTCCCAAGGATACGGTAATTCGTGTTGTTACCCATTCAAAAGGTATGGTCAGAATAGCGAAAAAAATGTGTCCGGTAAATACGGATATTCCCATTGAAGCGGGTGAATATACTGTACATATTGAAATTATGGATTTGGAAAAGTTCCCGTCAATTTTTATTGACAGTGAATATCTTGTAACGGATGAAACATGGACGGCTGATGCTCATGATTTAACCGCTTTACCTGTTTCCTGCAATCCGATTTTTGAAAATGCTGATGATGATCCTGCTGTTTTCCCCTTTTATTATGAGGAGATTTTCCCCGTGAAAACGGAAAAGAAAAACGGCGGAGTGCTTTACGATTTCGGTAAAGAAACATTCGGTATTGTAAGCATTGAGAATAAAAATATTGAAAATATTTCTCTGACTTACGGTGAAAGTGAAGCGGAAGCACTTGACTATGAAAATGCAATTATAAGAGAAACATTAACCGAAAACGATTCTCCCGTAAGACCTGCAAGGGCATTCAGATATCTTTTTGTAAAAAGTGAAAAAGACGTTAAAATCACAGTAAAGTATGAATATTTACCCATAGAAGATATTGCATATTTTGAATGTGAGGATGAAGAAATCAAAAAAATCTGGGACGTTTGTGCTTATACGTTTCATCTTAATTCAAGAGAGTTTTTCCTTGACGGAATTAAGAGAGACCGCTGGGTTTGGTCGGGAGATGCTTATCAATCCTTTATGATAAACCGTTGTCTGTATAATGATGATAATATTACCGAAAGAACTATTAAAGCACTTTTGGGTAAACCGCCTTACAGAATGCATACCAATTCGATAAATGATTATTCCGCATATCTGATTTTATCCGTTTGGGAGCATTATTTCCATAGCGGAAACAAAAAATTTCTTGATGAAGTATATCCCGATTTGAAAGAATTGTACAAGTTTATTATTTCACGTCTTGATGAAGAAACAGGTTATGTTGTGCCGAGAGCAGGGGATTGGATATTCATTGATTGGGGTGAACTTGATAAAACCGGTGCCCATTGTTTTGAACAGATTTTGTTGTGGCGTGTTTATAAGGTGATGCAGGAGTTATCCGCAGTTATGGGAGAAAATGAGGATTATTCTTCAAAAGCGGATGAATTGAAGGGGTGCATAATAAAGGATTATTGGAAAGATGATAAGGGTGCATTTATCGACAGTTTTGAATCGGGTAAAAATTTTGTTTCAAGACAGACGAATGTTATGGCGATCCTTATGGATTTTGCCGATGAAAAGCAAAAGGAAAGTATAATAAAAAATGTTTTTGAAAATGACTCACATCCGCAAATAAAAACGCCGTATTTTAAATTGTATGAATTGTTGGCTCTCTGCAAATGCTCAAAAATCGAAGTTGCACAGGATTATATTAAATCCTACTGGGGACAGATGCTGTCTTTGGGTGCAACCAGCGTTTGGGAGGAGTTTAATCCGGACAAGAAGGGCAATGAACATTACGCAATGTACGGTTCATTGTACGGAAAATCCCTTTGTCATGCATGGGGAAGCGGACCGATACTTCTGCTCATCAGTCATTGTGCGGGAATAAATCCCGACTCTGTGGGTTCAAAAACATATACGGTTAAACCTAATCCCGGAAAATATAAGAAATTCAAGGCGTGTGCACCCATAAGAAACGGAAAGGTGTTTATTGAATACGATAACGGAAAAGTTTCCGTCCTGTCCGATGTGGATGGCGGAAAACTGATTTATAACGGAAAAGAGTATGAAATAACAGCGAACAGAAAACTTGAAATATAATACAAAAGACGGTTATAAAAGGCAAAACGCTTTTTATAACCGTCTTTTACTGTGATTATTTTATTTTAATTGATACAAAGGAATAGGGTTTTAATGTTATATTTATTTCATTATCAAAATTTATTTTTTCAATGCTTTCGTAAGAATGGTTTTTATCTGTCAGAATTATTTCCGCTGTTTTACCTTTTGCACCGCTGATGTTTAATTTTATGCGGATATCATATTCGTTGATGTTGCTTAAACCGATAATATTATATTCTCCTGTTGCGGCACAGGTATAGACACCCTCCGGGTAGTCAATCTTACATTCATTTTTAAGAGCGTAAAATTCGGAAAACTGTTTAAAGGCATAGTATGTTTTAGTGGGAGTCAAGTCAGGCACATTAAATAAACAGCCGTATTGACACCATAACTGTGCATCATAAAACATTGCCATATCAACTTTCAGCCTTTGCATTTCGTATAATGCGGCGGCGGCATGGGATGCACCGTATTCGTTTCTCATATTGATATAATATAAAGTCCTTCCGGGAAGTTTTTCGCCGATATCAATATTAGTATTCCATTCCGCATCAATTATTTCCGTGTCATTAAATCCGTATTCGCTTAAAGTTTTTTTGATAAAATTAAATTCCTTTTCAATTTTTTGAACGTGATTTTTACCAAGATATCCGTGCCAGGTGAAAAAGTCAAGAGGTGCTTTTGTTTTTGTAATATAATCTAAAAATCCCGTAAAATATTCTGTGGGACCTTCACGCCATCTGCCGTTTCGGAAAGCACCTAAAATATAACAGCTTGAATAACCGCCTATTTTTATATCGGGATGATTTTTCTTAATAAGATTTGCGGTGATTGAATAGAGGTTGTAATACTCCTCGGCAGTACCTATCCACATGGGCGGGCCGTTTGGCTCAACGTTTTCGTCAAGTCCGTCCGGCTCGTTCCAGATTTCCCAGTATTTGATGTTCCAATTAAAACCGTTCGCCCAACCGCAGTTATAATGTCTTACAATATGCTCACAGATACTTGCCCATTTTTCGGGATTTTTCGGAGCATATATCTGATATTTTTTCGGACCGTGTTCTATGGTAACACCGAAGCGAAAAAAGATTTCTATGTTTTGTTCGTGCAGAGCCTTTAAATATAAATCGGTATATGTAAAATCATAACTGTTTTCATCATTTTCATCTTTTGAAAAATCAGGGAAAATGTTGGGTATGTCCACATAATGTGTACCGCCGAATTCTCCGCAGGTATCGTGTAGCCTTGCAACAGGCGGGTTAAGTTCACAAAAAGCGGGAAGAAGTTCACCGTATCCCGTTTCTCTTGCAACATTGTTGAAGCCGTGTACAGGTTTAATTTCTCCGGTGATTTTCGTGAAATCTACATTTATATCCATTTTATTTTTTCCTTTCTAAGCGAAGAATATATAAAAATTCTCCGGAAGGGTGAATTCCGATCTTTTCAAAACCGCATTTTTCGTAAAGCCCCTGTGCTTTGAAATTAGTCTGTGCAGTTCGTAAAAGAATACCGCCGCATTCTGTTGAATAAAGATAGTTTTTCAGATAATTTATCATTCCCGTTCCGATGCCTTTACCCTGCATATCATCGCTTACGGCAATTCCGAACCAGGGCACTGCCTTTTCTTTATCCCATACGAACATCAGCCCTGCTGCTTTGCCGTTAAATTCGGCAATAAAAAAATCCGTGTTTTTTGTACTGCCGTCAAAGTATCCCATTGTCCTTTTTTCGTTGCCGTGGTTTACGTTGAAAAATGAAGCACTTTCCTCACCCATATTGTCGTAAAAATCCTGTATGATTTTTTTGTCCTTCATTTCAAAGGGACGTATAATTATGTTTTTATCCATATAAGACCTCGTGTTGATTTAGAATTCAGAGTATATTGTATTCTAACATGAGTACGATTTTTTATCAAGGTGTTATTGAGAAAAATCGGAAATTTGTTAATAAAATCACAAACCGTAACAGAGCGGATAATTCTTTGAAATATTGCAGTAAATATTCATTTTATGAATAAATATACAAATGTTATGAAATTCGCTTGATTTATGCTGAATTTTATTTTTAAATTTTGATTTAAGATATTATAATTTTTCTTCATATTTTATGGTAAAATATTAACATTTGTTAATAAAAACCCTGAAAAAAAAAAAAAAAAAAAA
>JAZUKF010000006.1:0-9796 GCA_045643165.1 Acutalibacteraceae bacterium
ATTTAAGATTTCTGATAGTGCTAACGGTATATATAATCTTGGTTTACAGTATGATCCCGATAATACTTATGACGGAAATATGAATGATATAATTATAAAGTGCGAAAACGGCTCACTTAATATTAAGCCTAATGTTTCGTCCAAAACTGTATTATTCTATGATGATTGTTCTGTGGTTTGCGGTGATGAAATTTTTATACCAATTAAAATTAAGAACCAAAATACTACGCGTTCACTGACCTTTAATGTAAAGTATGATACCTCTGTCTTTACATTTGTTTCCACTGATTCTGATAATGCGTATATATCTTATACAAATAACAATGGTACGGTATCAATAAATCTGGCATCTTTAGATATATGTCAAAACGGTACAACTGTTGTTACAATCAGAATAAAAACTAAAGCTATAGGGGAAACTGTTTTATCGTTAAACTCCGAAAATACCGGGATTTCCTTTGAGAGCGGTATAATAACCGTAAATGAAAATTTGTCAATCAAACCGATGATTTTTGCAGGAAATGCAAGTGGAAAAGTGGGATCCATAGTCCGTATCCCTATAAGTGTTAAAAATAATCCAGGAATCGCCGGATACAAGATTAAAATTAAGTTTGATTCTGATTTTTTAGAGCCGATAGATATTGAAGACGGCGAGTATTACGCTGGTGAATTTAATAATCTTGGTGCAAAGAATGGTGAAATCAGCGTTATTTGGATAAATACAACGGGAAATAACACTGTGGAAAATGGTGAACTGTTTACTGTCAGTTTCAGAGTACTTAAAGAAGGATCAAATGATATAGTGGTATCCTACTCGAAACCTGATACATTTAACGATAATTCTGAAGAATTAGATTTTATATGTAATAACGGTTTGGAATTTGCCGGTCAGTTGTTAAATGTAAAGAATAGTCAAAGTGTAATAATAGATGATTATTCACAATTCATCTTTGGATTTGATTCACGATTGCATACAATAATGCAGTATTTTGATGTTGCTGATGGATTTACAATTTCAGAAAAATCAAATGATAAGTCTTTCGGTACAGGCTCAAAATTATCTGTAATTAAAAATGGTGAAGTGTTTGATGAGTATACAGTTATCGTTTTCGGTGATGTTAACGGTGACAGTATTTATGATGGCAATGATGCTGTTATAGTAAGTTTTCTTGCAAATGGTATGCTTACCAAAGACGATGTTGGCGAAGCGGTTTGGATAGCTGCAGATTGTAACCATGATGGTGAAATCAATCAGGCTGATGTTGATATTCTGATACAGGCAGGTTTGCTGCTTTCTGAGGTTGACCAAACCAAAACCACAGAAGAATTATCAAGCAACTCTGTGTATCTTAAATACAAAAGTCTAATTGACCAAACCCCCGAAACACCTACACAAAAAACAGAGCAAAATTTACTTACAAGCATCTTTAAGATAATAGTTGAGTTTTTAAAATCAATAGTTGCAATTTTCAAAAATATTATGTCAGGATTTGTTTTTGTCGAATAAAATTACATAATGTAAGTAAGCAAAGAGGTTTGGACAGTTAAGATCCAAACCTCTTTGCCTTATTTATAAATTAGTTCATTATTTATAATCTCTCTTGCACAATTATAGATATTGTTCATTATGCCTACCCATAACATCTGATTTTCGACTTTGAGTTGTTCGGTAATACCCTCGGCTTTTTGCCATATCATTTACGAGTCGGAGAGAACATAGCTTCTGCTTGTTCGTTAATATCGGCAAAGTTTGTAGGGTGTTATCCATTAGCATAATTGTATAAGTAGCTTTTAATATTATTTAAGACAATACCTGTGCCTTATTTCCCAAACATCTATCGGTCGTTTATCTTCTTCAGGTAGTAATGTGTTAAATCAGACATGTAATAATCACCTTGCAATGTGTAGCTGATACCTGTTTTTTCATCAATAATTTTTTTCATAATTAATAACCTACTGTAATTTGGCAGCTTAATTGTACCAAGCAACAGGAGATTTGTCGAATGTGTGAAATAAAAAGTTTTATATTTTATATATTGGTGCAAATAGTGTCATTTTATGTCAATATTATATCAAAGACAGCATAATATCCGATTATTTATAATTATATTATCGGAGGATATGATAGAATGAAATTAGTTGTTTATGCACGATTTTCATGTCATAATCAGAATAAACAATCTATTGAAGATCAGTTAAAAGTTTGCAATGATTTAGCATTGGCAAACGGTCACACGGTTGTCTGTACATATATTGACCGTACTCAAAGCGGCACATCGGACAGTCGAGCAGAATTTCAAAAAATGATTGCCGACAGCGACAAGCATACTTTTGACGGAGTACTCGTTTATCAGTTTGACAGATTCACCCGCAACCATTACGACAATGCAATAAATGAACAGTGTACGTGTTATTTCCGCAATAGAAAACATTGCAGATAATACCTCGGGAATACTCGTAGAGGTTGTACTTGAAAGTATGGCGGAATACTATTCGGCTGAACTTTCACAGAAAATACATCACGATATGGATTTAAATGCAGAAAAATGTCTTTCTACAGGTAGCAATCCGGGACTTGGATTTAAGGTTGAAGGTTGACTCTGAAGCAAGTTTTATATTGATGAGGGTTCAGCAAAAATAATATCTGCGGAGAAAAACTTCGTAAAATCCGAATCAGCAAAGGATTATCACAAAGTGAATTGGCTAAACATATGCAACTGTTCGGATACGACGTTGACCACTATTTTATCAGACGTGTCGAAAACGGAGAAAGATTTGTTACGGATATTGATTTGAAAATATTTTATGATACACTAAATATAGAGTCATCGGATATTCTTGATTTCTAAAAAAATCCCCCAAAACGGCTACCGTTTCGGGGGATTTTTATATCAATTTATTCCGTCAGTTACCGAAAAGCATCAGCAAAAATCCTGCCGCAACGGCGGAGCCGATTACACCGGCAACATTCGGTCCCATTGCGTGCATGAGAAGGAAGTTTGTAGGATTATACTTTCTACCTTCGTTTTGTGCAACTCTTGCAGCCATAGGAACTGCTGATACACCTGCCGCACCGATAAGGGGATTGATTTTTCCTTTTGTGATAACATAAAGAAGTTTTCCGATAAGAACTCCGCCGGCAGTGGAGAAAATAAATGCCGTAAGTCCGAGAATTACTATCTTTATTGTTTTAAACTGAATGAAATCCTCTCCGTTTGCCGTTGCACCTACACAAACACCCAGCATAATTGTAACAATGTTCATAAGTGCGTTTTGTGCCGTATCGGATAATCTGTCCACAACTCCGCATTCTTTAAACAAATTACCCAGCATAAACATTCCGAGAAGCGGAACAACCGACGGAAGGATAAAAGCAACAAGAATCAAAACAACAACCGGGAAAATTATTTTTTCCGTCTTTGATACTTTTCTCAACTGCTTCATTTCAACTTTTCTTTCTTTTTCCGTTGTAAGAACCTTCATAATCGGAGGCTGAATAATCGGAATAAGAGCCATATATGAATATGCCGCCAAAGCAATGGGAGCCAACAGATGAGAGGCAAGTTTTGAAGCAAGGAAAATTGCTGTCGGGCCGTCTGCACCGCCGATAATTGCGATTGATGCCGCTTCGGAAGGTGTAAATCCCAAAAGAATCGCTATGATAAATGCGATATAAATTCCCAGTTGTGCCGCCGCACCGAGAACAAGCGAAACAGGATTTGAAAGAAGCGGACCGAAATCCGTCATGGCACCTACGCCCATAAAGATAAGACAGGGGAATATACTTGATTTTACTCCCACATACAATATACGAAGTACACCGGATTCATACCAATGCTCCGCTTCACCGGATGCAATATAATTCTTTACATTATCACCGATTGCACCGAGCTGACCGCCTGTTACATCCCTCATAATATCCGCACCGGGGAGGTTTGCAAGAAGAATTCCGAAAGCGATAGGAACAAGAAGAAGCGGTTCAAATTTTTTCTTGATTGCAAGGAAAAGGAAAACAAATGCAACGAAAATCATTACAAGGTTTCTCCAATCAAGAAGAGAAAATCCCGAACTTTCCCACAATCCTATTAAAATATTTTTAATCAATTCCATTATGTTGCCTCCTGTTATATGACGGCGAGAACGGCATCTGTATCAACCGTAGAACCCTTTGAAACAAGAACCTGTTTAACCGTTCCTGCCGACGGAGCGACAATTTCGTTTTCCATTTTCATGGCTTCAAGAATAAACATAACGTCCCCTGCATTTACACTTTGACCTGCAGATACATTTACGGAAAGTATATTTCCGGGCATAGGTGCAATAACTTTTGTACCTGCCGCAGTAGCAGCGGTATTTGCTGCGGGTGCCGCAACCGGATTAGCGTCAACAGGTGCTGAAACAGGTGCGGTAACAGGTGCCGCATCTGTAACAGACGTAATAACCGCATCCGTTTTTGTTACATCAACTTCATATATTTTACCGTTAAGAGTTACTTCATATTTCATTTTATTCTTCCTCCGATATGCATTTGATAGAATTGAATTGAAGCCTGTTAAGAGGAATACCGCTTTTATCACTGACGATAGCCATAATGACTGCGGCTTCACTCTCCGAAACACCTACAAGTTTTAAAGAACCTTTTGATGTTCCTTCGGGTAACGGAACACCGGCAGAAGAATCTGCAACAACCGGTTCAACCTTACGTTTCTTCTGAGCAGAATCAAATACTGCTCCCATTATTTTTACAAAAAATGCAATTACACCGAGAACGATAAACACTATTAAAAAACCGATCAAAGAAATAATCAACGCTCTCGGCAATGTCATCTTTCCGTCAACAAAAACCTTCTGAAAAATGCTGAGCGACTGCATTATTTACCCTCCTCAACAGACTTAATCGTATATGTGAATGTTCTGGAATTCATTTCTTCTCTTGCGTCAAAAAATTTCTCCGCAAGCTGAGGAAATGCAATATATGAAAGAACATCTTCATCGCTTTTTGCTTTACTGCCCAATTCTTTTTTTGTCTTTTCAAAGATAGGTTCAAGCGTATCTGCAAAACGTCCGGTAATACCTTTTTCTTCTCCGAGACAAAGTTTTTTCAGTTCATTACTGATTTTTCCCGGAGCCTTTCCGTATTCGCCTTTAACATAAGCTTTAATTTCCTTTGAAATGTTTTTATATTTTCCGGCAAGTACGTTTGATGTTGCCTGAACTCCCACCATCTGACTCATGGGGGTAACAAGCGGAGGATATCCCATATCCTTTCTTACATTCGGCACCTCGGCAAGAACTTCATCAAGTTTATCAAGTTTTTTCTGCGCGGTAAGCTGAGCCACAAGATTTGAAAGCATTCCGCCGGGAACCTGATAATTTAACGCATCCGTATCGGTTGCCAGAACAACGGGGTTAAGAAGTTTATTATCAAGACATTTTGCTCTGTAAGATTTAAAGAAATCGTTTATCTTTTTAAGAGAATCCATATTGAGGTCAACATCATATCCCTGCTGTTTAAATGAATATGCCATTGTTTCCGTAGCGGGCTGTGAAGTACCTCCGGAGAAACAGGAAATTGCCGTATCAATAACATCCGCACCGGCTTCCACAACCTTTTGAAGTGTAACAGGTCCGAGACCGGTTGTGCTGTGAGTGTGAACGATAACGGGAAGTTTTACGTTTTCTTTAAGTGCTTTTACAAGGTCATAGCCCTCCTGAGGTCCCATGATACCGGCCATGTCTTTTATGCAAATTGTCTGAACACCCAAAGTTTCCATCTGTTTGGCAAGTTTAACATACGCTTCAAGATTGTGAATAGGACTTATCGTAAAGCATATTGTACCGGATGCTATCGCACCGTTTTTAAGCGTTTCATCAACGGCGACCTCAATGTTTCTGATGTCATTTAATGCGTCAAAAATTCTTATCACATCAATTCCGTTTTCAACGCTCTTTTTTACAAACATACGTACAACATCATCGGGATAATGTTTATATCCCAAAAGATTTTGTCCCCTCAGAAGCATCTGAAGTTTCGTATTCGGACAGGCTTTTTTAATTTTACGAAGTCTTTCCCAGGGATCTTCATTAAGATATCTTAAACAGGAATCAAAAGTTGCACCGCCCCAACATTCAAGAGAATAAAAACCGGCTTTATCAAGTTCCGTTAAAACAGGCTCAAATTCCTCAAAGGGCATTCTCGTAGCAATAAGAGATTGGTTTGCATCTCTTAAAACCGTTTCTGTGAATTGTACTTTCATATATATTACCTCCGTTCAATGGCAATAAAACATTTTTGGCTGGTTTTTAAACAATTAAAAATTTTTTACCTTATTATAATCATTTAGAATTTTATTCCATTTTTAATTAAATTGCAATGCCTTTTTTTATTTTCTCCGATTTAAACCAAAAAACAACATGAATACATCTTTTTTTGTAGCATTTTATTGACATTTTTTATCGGTTTAATTAAAATATTCACAATGATATTATTTTAGAAAAAACGGTGAAAAAAATGCAAAACGGAAATATTCTTTTATGTGCCTTAAACTCTCAATATATTCATTCTTCTCCTTCGATTTATACAATCAAATCAGCCTATGGATATTATTGTGAAAAATTCAATATTTCTCCCTGCAATATTAAAACAAAAGAAATGACGGTCAACGAAACCGCAGAAATCCTTTTCCGGAAAATAATGAATCAAAAATGCAATATAATCGCTTTTTCCGTCTATATCTGGAATTGCGAAATAATATTAAAACTTTGCAGAATGATAAAACTTGTATCTCCTGAAAAAATTATTATTTTAGGCGGTCCGGAAATATCTTACGGAACTGACAAAAACGGATTTTCCGAAAATGATTATGATTATATAATCTGCGGTGAAGGAGAGCGAAGCTTTTTTGCTTTGATATGCAGTATTTTTAATATAAATATTCCTCAAATTTTATCTTGGAATTTTTCTGTAAAAGATAAAAAAGTTTATTGCGATATCATTCCCGATTTAAGCGAAATTCCCTTTCCGTATTCCGGAGAAAACCCGAATGATTTTAACAAAAGAATTACTTATTATGAATCATCGAGAGGCTGTCCCTTTTCATGTGCATATTGTCTTTCAAGTATAAAAGAAAAAGTTCGTTTTCTCCCTGTTGAAAGAGTGAAAAAAGAACTGAAATTTTTTGTTGACAACAGTTTTGATCAGATAAAATTTGTTGACAGAACTTTCAATTCCGACAAAGACAGAGCCACGGAAATATGGAAATTTATCATTGATAATTTTTCAGACAGTAAGACAAATTTTCATTTTGAAATTGCCGCAGATTTAATTACGGATGAACAAATTGATTTATTAAAAAAATCTCCGAGAGGTCTGATTCAATTTGAAGCGGGAATTCAATCTTTAAACGAAAAAACATTGTCGGAATGTTGCAGAAAAACCGATAATAAACGTGCCGTTTACATTTTGAAAAAACTATCCGAACAGGGTAACATCAACATCCATACCGATTTGATAATCGGTCTACCCTTTGAAACAGCGGAAATTTTTAAATCCTCCTTTAACAAGGCATTTGAAATAAAATCACATCAGCTTCAACTTGGTTTTCTGAAACTTCTTTCAGGGACGGAAATGAATAATATCGCAGAAAAACACGGTTACATTTTTTCTCCTTTTTCACCGTATGAAATCCTTCAAAACAAATATATTTCTTTTGATGAGATAAATAAAATGAAAAAGTTTGAATTAACTTTTGAAAAATTTTTCAATTCATTAAGGTTTATTTTAACAATAGAAAAATGTTTGAAATTTTTCAAAACACCCTTTGATTTTTTTGAACAATTAACTGATTTTACGGAAGAAAAAAATATAGATTTACTTTCGGTATCAATGATAAAACTTTATGATATTTTTACGGAATTTACTGAAAAAATTATTCATGATAAAGACGAACTTTCGGAAATAAAAAAAGTCCTTCTTCTTGACTATTATCATTCCTGCAAAAGCGGTATATTACCTGAAAAACTCTCTCACCTTGAACCAATGAGAAAATTTACATCCCAAAGAAGCAGGGAGATAGCAGAAGAACTTAATATTAAACACAACAAAGAATATGCTATCAAATTTATTGAAAAAAACTATTTTATTTTTGACTACTCCGAAAAAAATCCGGTTACACAAAGATATGAACTAATTCAAATAAAATGAAAATTATTCAAATAAAATGAAAAATATGCTTGACAATATTTCAGTATCGGTTTATAATTTTACTGTTAAAATTCAAGCGTATGGGGTATTAGCTCAGTTGGTAGAGCGCCAGGTTCGCAATCTGGAGGCCAGGGGTTCGACCCCCCTATGCTCCACCATGTAAAAAATCTCTTTTGTCATGGCAGACAAAAGAGATTTTTTACATTGATATCCGCCTACAGCAGATGATATATGCTCCGCATATTTAGGAACGGATAATATTATGAGCGAAGCAAATAATAAGGTTCTGACCGAAGTGCAGGTTCTTATATCATACGGTATCAGCCGTATATCATATCGTGCGAACGATATATCATTGACATTATTTCCATAATGAAGATATAAAAAACAGTAGAATCATAAAACCTATTATATTGTTATATTATATTCATAAGAAATAGGTTTTAATGCTGATTATTCACTAAATACTGTCAACTTAGAATTGCAAAAACTGTATAATGAAATTTACAATAGTTCTATTGCAGATCTTGTCCCCGACAACTGACAACGGTCGATTACCAAATTATTACACAAAACAAGTTGAAAAGTACAGAAAAATGTGTTATTATGAAACCAACAAATCAAAATTTACGGGGGTAAATATATGAAGAACAAAATCAGATTTACGATACCGATTATCAATGCGGTTTTGATTTTTGCAAGCTGTTGCGCACTGTACAACACCTATGTTACATGGGTTGAGCAGGGCAAATTTTTCCTCAGCCTTGCAGCAGTTACCCTTATCTGCGGTTTTGCAGGCTTTTTCCTTTCATATTCGGGCAAAGGCTCAAAGAAAAGAAATATCATATCTGCCGTTCTCGGTGCAGGTATAGCAGAAGCTGTATTCTGGGTATGTGCTATAGTGATAAACACGGTTATCGGCAAGGGAAACCTCAATGACTTTGCCGGGAATATAGCCGTTGCCACTATAATAATTCTATACGGAATAGTATCTGTTCTTACATATAAAAATCTCAATACAGACAAGAAAAAAAGCATAAAAGCGTTTTCTGCTTTGCTTGCCGCTGCGATGGCGTTCGTTCTTGTTATGCCATCGTTTCCATATATCGGTATCGCCGTGGGAGACAAACTGGACGAAATAATCGCTTCAAAGGAAAACCCGGGCTCGCTCAACAGTTATGAGTTTTCATTTTCCGGTGAAGACGGTACTGTTCCGAATTTTGCAAGCAATATGAACCTGTGGTTTAGGGCGAAAGAGGCACTCGACAATTCAGATCTTAACGAAAGCAACAATGTTTTTGATTTTGTTGAATACATTCAGCTTATGACGGCTACCGGCGGAGAAGAGGTACGGGATCTGTTTAAGGATCCGCTCGACCGTTCCGTACGGGATGACTATGATTTTACCCGCCTTATAGAAGACTGCCGGGCTATTGTCGAACACGGCGCGAAACCCCACATCAAGACGGGTGCCGTTCCGCTGAAGCTCACAACAGATACATACATCGGCACCTACGGAGTAAATACATATCCGCACGATGATTATAACGAATATTACGATTACATTTTTGCCCTCACGACCGCGCTTGTTGA
>JAZUKF010000007.1:0-8099 GCA_045643165.1 Acutalibacteraceae bacterium
TGAGAGGAGCCGAAAAATTGCAAAAATCTATACGTCTATCATCTGACTATCTGATGTCTTAATGCGGAACGGTCAAGACCGTTCCCTACATTATCTATACGTCTATCAACTAACTATCTGCTGTCTGAACGGCAGGAGCAAGCACCTGCCCTACGGAGTTGAGTTGAGCCAAAGCATCCATTCTGTTTAATTTTCGCCATAAACGGCAATAGGACATCCCGCAAAGGATGTCCTTGATTATCACTATTACCTTTATTCGTAAGAACATTGGCGTTCTCGGCTATAACCGATTAAACTGCACGTGTAACCTTACCGGAGCGCAAGCAACGTGAGCAAACATATACTCTCTTCGGAGTACCGTTTACAATAGCCTTAACACGCATGATGTTGGGTTTCCAGGTTCTGTTTGATCTTCTGTGAGAATGAGAAACCTTAATACCGAAGGAAACACTTTTTCCGCAGTATTCACACTTTGCCATTTGTCGCACCTCCTTCATTACTTTACTAAAATCTAACAACGTATATAATAACAGTATTTTTTAAAAAAAGCAAGTGTTTTTCAAAAATTTTCAAATATTTTTCTGATTTTTCCGATATAAGACGTTTTTTTACACTTATTCCGAGTTTAATTTAAAAATAGTTATATAAGAATTGACATAAAATATCAATAAGTATATAATAATACAAGTTACATAAATACACGGAGGAAATACAATGCTTCCAAAAAGAGTTTATACGGAAATCAATCTTGATATTATCAGAAAAAATGTTGAAAGCACAATGTCAAAAGTCGGCAAAGACGTTGATGTACTTGTTATTTTAAAAGCAGATGCTTACGGTCACGGTGCAATAAAAATTGCTCAGGAATTAAGTTTGATCGGAATAAATAATTTCGGTGTTGCCACCGCCGAAGAAGCAATTCAATTAAGAAATCAGGGTATTTCAGGCAACATTCTTCTTCTCGATTATGCATTTGAGGAAAACTACGAAACATTGATCGACAACGATATAATCAATACTGTTTTTCAATTTGACCATGCAAGACGGCTTAATGAAATTGCAAAAGAATTAAACAAAAAAGCACTTGTTCATTTAAAACTCGATACCGGAATGGGCCGAATAGGATTTATCCCCTCAAAAGAAAATCTTGATGAAATCAAAAAAATCAATGCCCTTGAGAATATCGAAATTTGCGGTATTTATTCTCATCTCGCCTGTGCGGACTGTAAAGATAAATCTTCTTCAAACGAACAGATAAAACTATTTAAATCCTTCGTTGAAGAAATTGAAGAAAACGGAGTTATTTTACCCGTAAAGCATATTTGTAATTCAGCGGGAATAATTGATTTTTCCGATAATTATTTGAATATGGTTCGTAACGGAATAATCACTTACGGTCTGTACCCTTCCGATGAAGTCAACAAGTCGGAAATTAACATCAGCCCCGCAATGAGCATGAAATCCCATGTTGTGTTTGTTAAAGAAGTCGAAAAAGATTTTCCCGTTTCCTACGGCTCAACATACATAACCGAAAAGAAAACGAAAATCGCAACTATTCCCATAGGATATGCCGACGGCTATCCGAGAGCATTGTCGAATAAAGGCTCTGTTCTTATCGCAGGAAAGAAAGCCCCTATTATCGGACGAATTTGTATGGATCAGATGATGGTGGACGTTACGGATATCGGCAACGTAAAACAAGGCGATCTCGTTACCGTTATCGGTAAAGACGGCGAAAATGAAATTACCGTTGATGATATATCGGAAATTGTGGGAACGATAAACTATGAAATCCTTTGTAATATCAGCAAACGTGTTCCGAGAGTTTATGTGAAAAATAACAAGGTAATTGATATCGTAAATCTTATTAAATAAAACAAACACCGACTGTTCAAAGAAAAAAATCTTCTTAACAGTCGGTATTTTATTAAATCAATTTTTTTCCGTCGGAAAATGCTTTTCCTACGCTGTTACCCAATGCTATATAATCAAAATTAACAGGATCAAAAGTGATGGGAACAAATTTTGATAAATCCGGTTTTCCGTTTGTATCAAGATATTTTTCACCAACACTTGTATTCACGATTTTACCGATATACTTACTGCCGTCAATAATTTTATCAAGAACACATTCCAAAGCAATGGGCAATTCGTTGATTATGGGAGCGTTAACAAATTCGCTTTTCACAACGGTAAAGCCTGCTTTTTTTATTTTATCAGGCTCATTCTCCCCGGAAACAACACCTACATAATCGCACTCTATAACATGATCCGCATCACCTACGGAAACGGTAAATGCTTTTGTGATTTCAATATTTTTCGTAGTTTTATGCGTTCCTAAATCTATGATTATCTCATCATTACCGCAAATACCGCCCCATGCGGCATTCATGGCATTCGGATTACCCTTTTCATCATAGGTTGCAATAATCATAACCGGCTGGGGATATAAATAATTTTTAGAACCAAAATTTTTCCTCATAGAAAACCTCCGAAAATGGATTTATATTTAATTTGTCTGCCTTCTTTTTAGCTGTGTTTATGGATGAAATCAGCATAACTCTTATACTTGTACAAGCGGAATCAAGCAGTTTGTATTCTTGCTCTGAAAAATAGGTAATAAGTAAAAATCGACAACTCTCTGTCGAAAGTTGTCGGTTTTTGGCTGGGGATGAAGGATTCGAACCCTCACAAACAGAGTCAGAGTCTGTCGTGCTACCTTTACACAAATCCCCAATGACAAAAGATATTATACACACTATTATACCCTTTGTCAAGAGAAATTATAAATTTTTTTCTAATTTTATCAGAAATCCACTTCTGTATCATAATAACAGCATTTCAAAAGTTTTTCCATTTCCTCTTGATTTATTTTCCTCGGATTAGAGCCTGTGCAGGCATCGAGAATTGCATTTTCGGCAATATGAGGAAGTCTTTCAAGGAACACTTCTTCCGGTACAAATCCGTTTTCGGTGGGGAATGAATCTTCACCGTAATTTTTAATACAATGAGGAATGTTTAATTCATCATTCAAACCTCTGATATATTTAATCAACAGTTCCACTTTTTCATCTTTACTTTTTCCGCCTAATTCAATCATATCTGAAATAAAGCAATATCTGTCTTTTGCGGTTTCATCCTGTGAATTAAATGCTATTACCTTAGGAAGATACATTGCGTTTGCCGCTCCGTGAACAATATGGGCGCCCAGGTCCGCAAAGGCTGCACCGGTCTTATGAGCCATCGAATGAACAATTCCCAAAAGAGCGTTAGAAAATGCCATACCTGCAAGACATTGTGCATTGTGCATCTTATCACGTTTTTCCATATCACCCTTATATGAACCGACAAGATTTTCTTTAACCATCTTAATTGAATGAAGTGCAAGAGGATCTGTAAAATCACTATTTGCGGTCGAAACGTATGCTTCGATTGAATGAGTTAATGCATCCATACCGGTATGAGCGATCAATTTTTCTGTCATAGTTTCCGCAAGTTGCGGATCAACTATGGCAACATCGGGAGTAATTTCAAAATCCGCAATAGGATATTTTATACCTTTTTTATAATCTGTGATTATGGAAAAAGCAGTTACTTCCGTTGCTGTTCCCGACGTTGATGATACGGCACAGAATTTTGCCTTTGTTCTCAAACGGGGAATTCCGAAAATTTTACACATATCCTCAAATGTTACGTTGGGATATTCGTATTTTATCCACATTGCCTTAGCTGCATCAATGGGAGAGCCTCCCCCTACTGCCACAATCCAGTCCGGTTCAAATTCAAGCATCTTTTCTGCACCCTTCATTACCGTTTCAACAGAAGGATCAGGTTCTATACCGCTGAATATTTCAACTTTCATGCCTGCTTCTTTAAGATAATCGACAATTTTATCAAGAAAACCGAATTTTTTCATTGAATTACCGCCGACACAAACCATCGCTTTATTGCCTTTAAATGTTTTCAGTGCTTCCAATGCACCTTTTCCGTGATAAATATCTCTCGGTAAAGTAAATCGAGCCATAAATATACCTCCTCTTAAGTATTATATTATTTAACTAAAATACAAAATTATGCAGAAAAGGCTTTTTCATTCAGCATTAAAATAATCCCCATAAAGTAGTCATGAAATCTTTTATTTCAAGCGTCTACTTTATGAGGATTTTATCACAATTTACCTACATTTACCCTTTTGTTTTATCGCTTTTCAACAAGAACATCATAAGGTATTCCGCTGACAGTCATTTGGATATGCTGACCGTCTAATTTGGAAGAAATAACATATCCTGTTCCATTATCGGTAACATTTGATGATGTTTTTATTTCAATGGGTTCAGATGTTTTTGCTACTTTGTTAATCGTAGCGGCAGACTTTCCGGCACTGATAGTCAATGTCAACTGATCACCGTCATAAGCGAGTATGCCTCGTAATACATCAACCGATTTTGTATTTAAAAAGACAGAATCTCTTACAAGGACATCATATGTTATTCCGCTGACAGCCATTTGAATATGCTGACCGTTCATTTTGTTGGAAATTATATACCCTGTTCCGTTATCGGTAATGTAGGGTGATGATGTTAATATTTCAATAGTTTCTGAAGACTTAGTGAGTTTATTGATTGTTACGGCGGATTTTCCCGTGGAAACAGTCAATGTAAGCTGATTATTGCCTTTATAAGTAAGCGAGCCTCGTATAACATCAATAAATTTTGTATTCATTATATCAGAACCCACCGTTCCGTCAGAATTCACGGAACCGTGTGTCGGAAAAATTACAGTTACAAGGTATTCTTCTCCGTTAAAATCTTTAATATTAAATTTTGAAACACCGGAAACAGTATTATAAATATAATAGCCGGAGTCTTTTTCATACTCAATATTACCGTATTTTACATAATCAGGAATTGAACAAACCGATATATCATTATACATATCATTTAAGCAAATATATGTATCTGACTTTGAATAATAAATAATCTTCTTTTCCTCTGAATTTAATTCACTACTTTGAACATTAACTGTTTTAATATTTTTAATGTCATAAGGTGAACTTATTTCAAATACGATCTTATAGGATAATTCCATGCCATCCTTAAATTTAATTTTAAAAGTCGTAGAGGCACTTGTTATATTTCCTGTTCTTCTGAAAACGTATCCATAGAATCTTGCAGAAGTCTTTTCACGAGAAATATATTCATTTTTTATCAAATCATATTCTGCATCCTTATAATACGCAGCACTATATCTGCTTTCATGAACTCCGACAATTGAAGTATTAGAACTTTTAACAAGAATATATTCTTCTTCACCGTCTTTTTCAAGAGTAATATTTGTTTCATCATATTTATTTTCATAAATTACACTACTAATATAATCCGAAGGAACAAAATCAAAGAATATAATTGTTATTTTATAAAGTTCTCCGTTTATATAAATACTTTTGGCATGAAAATTTCTTGTAAATTTATACACATTTTCATCAACTTCCATACCGGTACAACTACTGTTACCGGACAAGTCAAAATGAGGATTTGAATATAAATATACACATTCTGCGTTAGAATTTGATACAAGTTTAATTTCTTTTTTTATAGAATCTATTTCTTTCTTTTTAACATTTTTTGTTTCGATATTTTGCAAAAGAATACTATTATCAAATTTTAAAACAACAATACATTCAGTATGACCAACCGTCATTGCTGTTCTGATATCATTTCTCCCTGCTTTTACCCAGTCTTCATATTTTAAAACATAACCTGTTTTATCTTTTGATAAAGCGATTGGAGTTCCTTCGGTATTAATTGATAATTTTTCACCGTCATTCGTTATGCTGTAAATTACAAGACTCTTTGCATAAATTTCACCTTTTATTAAGATGTATCCATCTTTACTGTAACTAAAGCGATTATTTACATAAGCACGAGCCAACTTAATAGATTCCGGATTTATATCTCCGGTCGTATTAGGAACGGTAACTTTTCTTGTTTCCGTAAAACCGCAACACAAACAATATCTTTCATCAGTTCCGTCTTTCAAAAGAGTTGCTTCTGTTTTTGTTTCCCATACGGAGAATTTATGATTTCCGATTGATTCAAATGTGTAATTATTATTCTTAGCATATTCATAAATATCAGAGTTGCACAAACCGATTATTTTAATATTTTTCGGAATAGAATTTTCATCGGAAATCAAACATTTTCCGCCATTAAATTTAATACTTTCTATTTTATTACATCCATAGAAAGCATATCCGCCAATAGAGTTCAATGTCGTAGGTAATTCAACCGAAACTATTTCACTGTCATTTTCAAAACATTTGTATGATACTTCGGTAATGCCTTGATTGATTAGAACCGATTTAATTCTGCTGTCATTTGAGAAAGCATAATCATTGATTTTACCGCTTCCGGTAACAGTTAATTTTCCGTCGTTATTAAGACTGTACTTAATACCTGATTTAAAAACACCTGTTTCTGTTACAGAAGTGTCCGTGCTTCCGAGACAAACAATTTTTTTATTACATTGGAATGAATCATCAACAAGATTTATTATTCCTTTTTGCAAACATTGATCAGCTGTTCCGAGATATTTTATTTTCTTCACGGTATTTCCTGCAAAAGCAGTTTTATCAACGCTTACAATACTAACGGGAAGTGTAATTTCATCAAATAAAACTTTCTTTCCGCCGAAAAATGCATACGCACCGATATTTTTTATTCCGTCAACAATATTAGTGGATTTACATCCGAATATCAATGTATTGCTTGAAGTTTCAACGATTGCATTACAGTTATTTCTGCTGTCATAAACAGTATTTTCGCTGTCAACAACAATGCTGTTTAATGCGTTTACGGCAGAAAAAGCCATACGTTCAATTTTATTAACATTTTTCGGGATATAAAGGCTTTTAAGATTAACACCGTCAAAAGCAAGTGATTCAATAGTGTTAAGGCTATCCGGTAAAACTACTTCATTAACGCTTTTTGCATCAAGAAATGCGGAATTACCGATTCCCGTAATGCCTTCTTCAATTATAACTTTTTTAACCGTTCCGGGTATGGCGGTTACGCAACCGTTTTCATCATCACAGGTGAAAGCGTAGGGATCTATGTAACCGGTGCCTGATACGGTAAGTACTTTTCCGTCTTCGGAAAGACTGTACGAATATGTTGTCGCCACTTCATCGGCAACACAATTAAGCCCCGAATCACGTTTTGCCTGTTCACCCAAAGGGGTAATTGCAAACATCACTATTGCGAACAGTACCGCAAATAATGATAAAGATAAATACTTAATTTTCTTTTTCATAAATAGACTCCTCCTATTCTTCCTATTAACTGGTATTATATATTATAAACCGTTTAAAATGGAAAGTCAATACAAAATTTATGAAAAAAAAATTAACGCTTATTTAATAGATACAGCTGAAAACCGGGCAGAGTTTAAACTCTGCCCGGTTATAAAATTTTCTTCACTTTGATTTTACGAGTATATTTGATTTAACATTTTCTTCTGTAATCTGTATTTTATCTGCACTGTCCTCGGAGGGGATTTCGTACATAAAGGGCAACAGAACACTTTCAACGATTGAACGAAGTCCTCTTGCTCCCGTTTCCTTTTCCAGAGTGCTTTCCGCCATGGCTTCAAGTGCTTCACTTGTGAAATCAAGTTCGACACCGTCCATCTCGAAAAGTTTTTTGTACTGCTTGATGAGGGCATTTTTCGGTTCTGTCAATATTTTTACAAGGGCATCCTTGTCAAGTTCTCTCAGCGTTGTAATAATCGGCAAACGTCCCACAAGTTCGGGAATAATTCCGAATTTTACAAGATCCTGATGAATGACCTGCTTTTTAATATCGTCCTTATTGATATCCTTTTTACCTCTGACATCTGCACCGAAGCCCAATGTACCCTTATTGCCCACACGTTTTTCGATGATCTTATCTATTCCGTCAAAAGCACCGCCGCAAATAAACAAAATATTTGACGTATCAATTTGAATAAACTCCTGCTGGGGATGTTTTCTGCCGCCGTTTGGCGGAACATTTGCAACAGTACCTTCGATAATTTTCAAAAGTGCCTGCTGAACACCCTCA
>JAZUKF010000008.1:0-4429 GCA_045643165.1 Acutalibacteraceae bacterium
ATGAAAATGCAGAAAGCTCCTGACGATTGGGAGTTCTTTCGTGATGATGACGGTAATATCCGTTACAACAATTTATGCGCCGAATGTACCCTGCTCTGCAAGCAGAGCTTCCGCGTAAGCATTGAATCGTGCCCGTATTCAGAAAAAAATATCAAAAGGAATGAACTGTATGATGATGATTAAAAAATCCGAACAACCGAACAAATGCAGATATTCATTGATGTACCGCGGCTTTAGCGTTCGTAAAAAAGCGAACAACGCGGCACAAAGTTCGTATAAAATCCGAACAGGAAAAGTCAATGTTATCAAGGTTTTTAATACTTGTTCGGATGTTCGGAAAATTTTGACAAAGGAAGGACAAGTATTTATGGAAAACAAATATTTTCAGCCGCCGTTCTGCGTTAACGGCAACAAACTGTGCATAACCAAATTCGTCGGCGGTAGTGTTCGGTCTCGGCGGATTCTTCATCGGTACGAAAAAGAAAAAGAAAACCGCAGTTGCAGGTGCCGCTGAAAGCGACGAATAATTAAAGAGTTGAGAGTGGAGAGGGAAAATACTTTTGTTGATAA
Source organism: Acutalibacteraceae bacterium (assembly GCA_045643165.1). Classification (GTDB taxonomy): domain Bacteria; phylum Bacillota; class Clostridia; order Oscillospirales; family Acutalibacteraceae; genus SIG575. The sequence goes on from JAZUKF010000008.1 coordinate 571, forward strand.
CAATCCAATTATTCATTATTAAGTTTTAAGTATTCATTATTCATTTAGAAAACCTATCATAGGGAATAGAATGAATAATGAATATTGAATAATAAATAGTGAATAATACAAAGCAAAAACCTACCACTTACGTGATAGGTTTTCGCTTTGGTCGGAGTGGCGGGACTTGAACCCACGGCCTCTTGGTCCCGAACCAAGCGCGATACCAAACTTCGCCACACCCCGTTTTTTTAATTGCCTTGATATTATACATCAACAAGAAGAAAAAATCAAGTATTATTAAAAAATATCTTTAATAATTTCAAAAATTTATCAAATCCGGTAGATAAACCGAAAAATATTTGCTATAATATAATCATCTTACATAAAGGGATGAATAATTTTGAAATTGAAAAGAATAATTGCGTTATTAAGTGCCGCTGTTATCATCTTATCATGTACAAGCGGTTGCGGTAAAAAAGATGCAAACGAAGCAGAAGAAACCACTTCGGAAACCATTTCGGAAACTACCACGGAAACGGTTACTTCAAACTATAAAACATATTACGTTAAGACTAATGACGGCTACGGAATAAACCTCCGTTCCGGTCCGGGGACTGACAGTGCCGTTGTTACATCCGTTCCCGAGGGTACAATGCTTACCGTTACGGAGGAAAAAGAAGGCTGGGGCAAAACCGTTTTCGGCAACTATTCCGGTTGGGTGAGTATGAATTATCTTGTAAAATCCGCTCCTGCCGTTACCGAAAAAAGCAGTCAATCCGAAACTGTTACAAAAAGTTCTTATCCGTATTCCTATGCGGGATACAATCCGAAAACCGTTAAGATACCGGAAGACACCGAAAAATGGTATCTTATGCTTGTCAACAGAAATTACATCCTTCCCGAAGGCTATAAGCCGAAACTTGCTGAAGCGGTAAAAGGCTCCGGTTCATATCTTGACGAAAAGGTTGCACCGTATTATCAAAAAATGTACGATGCCGCAAAGGCTGACGGCGTAAATCTGACACCCTGTTCCGGATACAGAAGTTACGATACACAGAAAACTAATTTTGAAAATAAAATTTCTTTCTACACTTCACAGGGCTACGACAAAACCACGGCAACACAGAATGCGGCAAGAGTTATTCTTCCTCCCGGCACAAGCGAACATAATGCCGGACTTGCCATGGATGTGGGCTGGGTTACGGAGGATTTTGAAAATTCTTCCGCCTACACCTGGCTTGATGCACATGCTCAGGATTACGGATTTATTCTCCGTTATCCCAAAGATGAAGCAAAGCAGAAAATAACGGAAATCGTCTATGAACCCTGGCATTGGAGATTTGTGGGTGTCAAAGCCGCAAAGGAAATCAAAAAAAGCGGACAAGTTCTGGAAGAATATTTAGGTATAAAATAAACATATATAATAAAAAAGATGATTTTGAGAAGCAGCTTTTATACTTCCGAAATCATCTTTTGCAATTTTTAAATTTTATTTCGGGAAACGCATTGTCCATGATTGCAGGCGGAGGCGGTCGGAAAGATATTTATCCTCAAAACTGTCTGAATGTCGCCACGTGCCTTTAAAGGAGCAGTCCCTCACCTTCGGCAGGATGTCAAGACAGGGAAGTTGCTCGGCAGGGATTATCTTTGATTTTGTATTTCCGCATAAAATGTCAAGTGCCGCCATAAGCCAATCCGCAGGACCGATTTCCGCATCGCCCACAGTGATTTTTTCGGGGATGAAGGTGTCGGTTCTGATTTTTTCTGCACTTTTTATCATATCTTCGGCACTTACGGTAATCTCTGTTTTTGCCTTGTAAGGTTGGGAGAGGAAGCCGTAAACCTTTGAGCATATATGCTCATCTTTGCCGTTCAGCAAATCTGCACAGGCATAAAATACATCGGAAAGTGAGAAAGAATCGGGACTTTTTACCGGGAACAAATTTTCATGAAGTTGATTTTGGATTTCCGGTAAATCGTTGCGGGTGATAACTCTCGGTTTGGTTTCTTTTATCTGTTTCGCAACATCGCTGTACGTTACGATATTAAAGCGTTTGTCATTTTTTATCAGTTCCACGAAACAGTCAAGATATTCATAAAATTTATCACTTTGAGATTGCGGACGGCGTTTACACTCCTTCCATTTGCCGAATTCATAAAGATTTTCTTTATCATAATTGACAATATCCCACCATTCCTCAAAGAGGCTCGCATTGGGATGAGTGTAAATCACCGCTCTTTTACGTTCCGCAAGTTTGTCAAGCACATAATTCATCACACTTTTATCATGATGAAAGAAATCGTGCTCAACACAGTAAGCATAATCAACATGGAAAATGTTGCAGTACCAACTGCCGGAACCGTCATCGGGATCGCAGAATGTGTCGGCATAAATGGGAATACCCATATCGGCATAAGCATACATGGCGGCGTAAGACTTGGAGTTACCGGGAGGAACGGCGGCATACATTTTGTCCCCGCCCACGTTTTCTTTAATAAGACGTACAGCCTCGGTTTCCTGACGAATGACCTCGTCACGAGCCTCGTAAAAGTCCTCCACATCGGTATATTCGTTAATCATGGGATGAAGGGAATGACCGTATGTATGCAGGTTGATTTCATGGTAACGCAGAGCCTCGATAACATCATTGCGGTTCCATGCTTTAAGTTGTTTCGCAAGAAGTCCCACAAGACAGAAACAGCCCTTTACACCGTGCTTTCTGAGGATTTCCGCTTCACGCAAAATCGCATCGGCGCTGACATTTGAAGTAAAATCCTCCGTGTCAAATGAAAAAATAATGTCCGTCATTTTATATCACCCTTTTTGGCAGTATTTTTTATAGTATGAAATAATATTTTTATTGAAAATTTTGAATTTTAGCAGTATTATATCGTCAGCACTTCACGGCTCCTTTGTGTAAAGGGAGCTGTCAACGAAGTTGACTGAGGGATTGCCCGGATGAAACATTACCGATTTTTACTATGTTTCGTCAAACGGACAATTTCATTACGGCAGGGGCAAGCACCTGCCCTAACTCCGGCGGTTTCTCTATCTTTTATAGCTTTGCATTTTTCATATACAGATAAATACTTATCTTCGCCATAGTTGTCTTTACAAAATGCCTCGTAATGATCCAATAGATTAAAAAGCAGTTTATGTACATCCTCAGAGGATGCTTCTCTACAAAATGCAGAAAGTGATTTTCCTTTTGACAGCTGATATTTTTCACATAACGCTACGCCAACGCTCGCCTGCGTAAAGCAATCAAAATCATTGGTGCTGAAATTAAGTACATATCCGCCACGATTAAATAACGATAAAAAGAAACCCTTTTCGATTTCGGTCAAAATATTACCTCAAAAATTAAAATCCTGCAAACGGTGACAATTCTGCGATACTATGAATCAGTTGTTCAAATTCTTCCTTTGACCAAAAGCGAGGATGAAGATGTCCGTGAACAACTTTATTCCTGCCATTTTCATCCGCAGGATCTTCATATTCGTACTGAAAGTACTTTTTTGTTTTGTCCAACAATGCAATGTACTCCGGTTTGTCTGCGTTTTCCTCTTTTGCAAGTCTTATCAATCTCATTCCGACTTTGAAAGTGTTTTTCTTTCCTTCTCTATTAAGGAATGGTATCCCATACTCTGATGTAGTTGAACGGATTAATTCTTCAAGATAGGAATAGGCAAATGGTGTCAGAACAGAATACGATTCCGGAATACGCGAATAAATATCTTTGACTACATTCCAATCCGGTGCCCAGTTCCACATATGAGCATAATCAAGAATCGTTTCGAAATCACCAAATACGGACATTTTTTCACCTTCATTTTTATCTCCTGTCAAGTAGGTAGGAGTTCTTCGAGCTTTTCA
>JAZUKF010000009.1:0-6048 GCA_045643165.1 Acutalibacteraceae bacterium
GTGGAAATTGCAAGCAGTGAATAGAACCAACCTCTTGTCTGGTCAACGGCTTCGGAAATGAAGTCCGCCGGGAATTGAGATTCAAAAAGTTCTTTATTCTCAAAGGGGTAGTGGTGCTGTGCAAAGGGCATTGAACCGGAATCAAACCAGCAGTCGATAACCTCCGGTACACGTTTCATAGGCTTACCGCAATGAGGACATTTTATAGTAACTTCGTCGATATAAGGTCTGTGGAGTTCAATTTCCTCCGGGCAGTTGTCGGACATTGATTTGAGTTCTTCAATGCTTCCGATAGCGTGTTTGTGTCCGCATTCACATTCCCAGATATTCAGGGGAGTTCCCCAATAACGGTTACGGCTGATGCCCCAATCCTGCACATTTTCCAACCAGTCGCCGAAACGTCCTGTGCCGATGCTTTCGGGAATCCAGTTGATAGTCTTATTATTCTTAATAAGATCCTCTTTAACGTCAGTCATCTTGATAAACCATGATTCACGGGCGTAATAGATGAGGGGAGTATCACATCTCCAGCAGTGAGGATAACTATGCTCAAATTTCGGAGCATCAAAGAGAAGTCCTTTTTTCTCCAAATCAACAAGAACGGATTTGTCCGCATCCTTGCAGAATGTTCCGGCATAGGGTGTTTCCTCTGTCATATTACCCTTGGCGTCAACAAGTTGAACGAAGGGAAGATCGTATTTTCTGCCCACATTGGCATCATCTTCACCGAAAGCGGGGGCGATATGTACAATACCCGTACCGTCTGTAAGCGTTACATATTCATCACAGGTTACAAAATACGCTTTTTTGTTCTGCTTTGCGATAATCTCTTTTGCACAGTCAAACAAAGGCTCGTATTCCATATTTTCAAGGTCGATACCTTTGTATTCTTCAATTATTTCGTAGGGTGCCGTTTCTTTTTCTCCGCCCAGAACCGTTTCGCAAAGTGCTTTCGCAAGAATGTATGTATATCCGTCCGCCGTTTTAACCTTAACATAGTCATGTTTCGGATTAACGCAAAGGGCTAAATTTGAAGGTAAAGTCCAGGGGGTTGTGGTCCATGCAAGGAAATATCCTTCTTCACCTTTGATTTTAAATCTTGCAATGGCGGAGCGTTCTTTAACGTCTTTGTATCCCTGTGCAACCTCGTGGGATGAAAGAGGTGTTCCGCAACGGGGACAATAAGGAACGATTTTAAAGCCTTTGTAAAGGAGTTTTCTGTCGAAAATCTGCTTTAATGCCCACCATTCAGACTCGATGAAACTGTTGTTATATGTAACATAAGGATTTTCCATATCCGCCCAAAATCCTACTGTTGCGGAAAAATCCTCCCACATTCCTTTATATTTCCAAACACTTTCCTTGCATTTCTGAATAAAAGGATCAATGCCGTATTCTTCGATCTGTTCCTTACCGTCAAGCCCGAGAAGTTTTTCAACTTCAAGTTCAACCGGAAGTCCGTGGGTATCCCAGCCCGCTTTACGGGGAACCTGATAGCCCTTCATAGTGCGGTAACGGGGAATCATATCTTTGATAACACGTGTTAAAACGTGTCCGATGTGAGGTTTGCCGTTTGCAGTGGGAGGTCCGTCATAAAAAACATAAGGATCACCCTTACGCTCACTGCTTTTTTCAAAGATTTTATTCTCTTCCCAAAATTTTTCAATGTTCTTTTCACGCTCGACAAAGCTTAAATCAGTTGAAACTTTTTTGTACATACAAATGCTCCCTTCAAAAAAATAACCTCCGTCCGTGAAAACAGGACGAAGGTTTAAACTTCGTTATACCACCTATTTTACATATACTGTCATATACGCTTCCCGTAACGGTGGAAATCCGGCATCACCTACTTGAATAATCTTTCAGCTTGCGACTCGGGAGTGATTTTCGGCAAAATCTCCGTTATCGGGCTTGCACCGTCCCCGACTCGCTTTTAACGTACCGATCGAGCTTACTCTCTCCGTCAAAGTCTTTCAATTTTCATCTGTAAAATGATAACATAAATCATAAAAAAAGTCAAATAAAAATAATTTTAATTATAAAAATCGGATTTTATTGCTTATTATAACAGAAATTTCACGTTTTCTTGTCGAATATCACAAAAAATTGATAAAAAAATACGCAAATGCAGAAAATAATTATTGAAATCTTATAATTAATGTGTTATAATCTCTTTGTATTGTAAGTTCGGAAAAGAAAATTTCCGTCTAAACTTAAAAATATAGTATATCTGAGGAGGAATACAGGTGAAAACCTACAGTGCAAAAAATATCAGAAATATCGCAGTTGCCGGTCATGGCAGCAGAGGTAAAACTACTCTTTGCGAGGCTATGCTCTTCTTGGCAAAAGCCACCGACAGACTGGGCAGAATTCTTGACGGAAATACCGTTCTCGACTTTGATGCCGAAGAAAAAAGAAGAAAAGTATCTGTTTCTACTTCAATGGCTCCCATTGAATGGAAAGATAATAAGATAAATATTCTTGATACTCCCGGACTTTTTGATTTTGCCGGCGGTATCAGTGAAGGAATACGTGCTGCCGAATGTGCTCTTATCGTTACGGCGGCAGGATGCGGACTTGATGTAGGTGTGGAAAAGGTTTATAAAGCCGCAAGTGAAAGAAACATTTCCAAAGTGTTTGTTGTTACTAAGTGCGATGCGGAAAATGCCGACTTTGCCAAAACCTTTGAGGCGTTGAAGGAAGAATATAATACCGCAATCTGTCCCATAGTTGTTCCTTACTATGAAGGTAATCAGTTAAAATGTTACGTAAACTATTCTCTCGGAAAGGCTTTTCAATATAATAACGGCGTTGCTTCCGAATGTGCTATGCCGGAAGACGGTGCCATTGATGACATGAGAGAAATATTCAGAGAGGCTATTGCCACGGTTGACGAAGACCTTATGGAAAAATTCTTTGACGGTGTTCCCTTCACCGATGAGGAAAGAGAAAAAGCCCTTAAAGAAGGTATTGCAACAGGTGTTATTGCTCCGCTTTATGCCTGCTCCGGTTATACCACCGATGCGGTTGATATGATCCTTAATGCTATCGTTACCGTTATCCCCTCTGCTGCCGATGCGGCAGGTGAAACCGCCATTGACGCAAGCGGTAATGAGGTTGAACTTAAATGTGATGAAAACGGCGATTTGGCTGCAATCTGCTTCAAAACCGTTTCCGACCCCTTTGTAGGAAAAATGTCATTCTTTAAAGTTGTCAGCGGTAAAATTTCTCCCGATGTTCAGCCCTATAACGTAAATAAAGATCAGGTTGAAAAAATGGGTAAAATCATCACCGTTAAAGGTGCAAAGCAGGAAGAAGTACCCTACATACCTGCCGGTGATATCGGTGTTGTTGCAAAGTTGGGCGGTTTCAGAACCGGTAACACTCTTTGCAAGCAGAAAGCACCTTACACTCTTAAAGGTGTTGAATTCCCGGAACCCTGTCTTCAAAGAGCGGTTAAAGTTCGTAAAAAGGGTGAGGAAGAAAAAGTTTCTGCCGGTATGGTTAAGATTATTCACGAAGATCCCACCATCAGTTTTGCCACAAACAATGAAACAAGAGAGATGATTTTGTCCGGTTTAGGCGAACAGCATCTTGATGTTGTTGTTTCAAAACTTGCAAAATTAGGTGTTGAGGTTGACCTTACGGTACCAAGAGTTGCTTACAGAGAAACGATCCGTAAAAAGGTTGAGGTTCAGGGTAAACATAAGAAACAGTCCGGCGGACACGGTCAGTTCGGTGATGTTTGGATAAGATTTGAACCCTGTGAAAGCGAAGAACTTATATTCGATGTTGAAGTTGTAGGCGGCTCTGTTCCGAAAAACTTCTTCCCGGCTGTTGAAAAGGGATTGAGGGACAGCGTTGCAAAGGGAATTATCGCAGGATATCCCATGGTAGGATTGAAAGCGGTACTTTACGACGGCTCATATCATCCGGTTGACTCTTCCGAAATGGCGTTCAAAACTGCGGCAAGCCTTGCATTCAAGAACGGTATTCCCAATGCTCAACCCACCATCCTTGAACCTATCGGAACATTGAAAGCATATATGCAGGATGCAAAAATGGGCGATATCATGGGTGATATCACGAAACGTCGAGGCAGAGTTTTGGGAATGGGACCTGCCGATGAACCTAAGATGCAGGAAATCGTGGCGGAAGTTCCCATGGCTGAAATGGGCGATTTTGCAACAGTTCTCCGTTCCGTAACTCACGGAAAAGGTCATTTCTCCATAGAATTTGCAAGATATGAAGACGCTCCTGCAAATGTTGCCCAAAAAGTAATTGAAGAGTCGAAAAAAGAAGAAGAAGAATAATATATTTTGAAAGTTTTATTGCGGGATATTTCATAATTAACAGTTATGACAATATTCCGCAATATTTTATTCATATTTGTAAAATATAATTTATCCTGTAAAAAAATAATAGGGTACCGGTTACTAAAATTCTGTTTTTTTAACTTTGTCCCGGAATGGAGTATTGCTATGAGTTTTAAAAGTAAATACTTTGATGACGTTATGGAAAATGTTATCAAAAGAAATCCGTCGGAGCCTGAATTTCACCAGGCTGTAAGAGAAGTTCTTGAATCAATCGAGCCTGTTGTCGAAGCACATCCCGAATTTAAAGACAGAGGCATTATTGATATGATAGTTGAGCCTGAAAGAATTATTAAATTCCGTGTTCCCTGGGTTGATGATAACGGAAATGTTCAGGTTAACAGAGGTTTCAGAATTCAGTTTAACAGTGCTATCGGTCCTTATAAGGGCGGACTTCGTTTCCATCCCTCCGTTTATGAAGGTATTATTAAATTTTTAGGATTTGAACAGATTTTCAAAAATTCACTTACGGGACTTCCCATCGGCGGCGGTAAAGGCGGCAGCGACTTTGATCCCAAAGGTAAATCCGATATGGAAGTTATGCGTTTCTGCCAGAGTTTTATGACTGAATTATCAAAATATATCGGTGCCGATACTGACGTTCCCGCAGGTGATATCGGTGTTGGTGCAAGAGAAATCGGATTTCTTTTCGGTCAGTATAAACGTCTTCGTGATGAATTCACAGGTGTCCTCACCGGTAAAGGTATTCCCTACGGCGGAAGCCTTGCAAGAAAGGAAGCGACGGGCTTCGGACTTTGCTATTATACAGAGGAAATGCTTAAAGACCATAACGATTCATTCAAAGGTAAGACTGTTGTTATTTCCGGTTCCGGTAACGTTGCCATTTACGCTTGTGAAAAGGCAACAACACTCGGCGGAAAGGTTGTTGCAATGTCCGACTCAAACGGATATATTTATGATGCAAACGGTATTGACCTTAATTCAATTAAGCAAATCAAAGAGGTTGAACGTAAACGTATTAAAGAGTATGTTACTTCACATCCAACAGCGGAATATCATGAAGGCTGTAAAGGTATCTGGACAGTAAAATGCGATATCGCTCTTCCCTGTGCTACACAGAATGAAATTGATGAGGAAAGTGCAAAGGCACTCCTTGCAAACGGTGTAATGGCAGTTGCCGAAGGCGCCAATATGCCTTCAACTCCCGAAGCAATCGCAGCATTCCAGGGTGCAGGTATTCTTTTTGCTCCCGCTAAAGCATCCAATGCAGGCGGTGTTGCAACATCCGCTCTTGAAATGAGCCAGAATTCCATGAGATATTCATGGACATTTGAAGAAGTTGATGCAAAACTTAAAGGAATTATGATTAACATTTACCATAACTGTGCCGATGCCGCAAAGGAATACGGCTGTGAAGGTAACCTTGTTGCCGGTGCAAATATTGCAGGATTCCTTAAAGTTGCAAACGCAATGATGGCACACGGTGTAGTTTGATTTTTGTAAAACTTAAAAATTTATCAGGCTGTGTTTAATCTTGTAGGGTATGCCGAGGACGGCATACCCTACAAGATTATAAACTTTTATACGCCTGCAAATTTAGAAGATGCTCAAATATGCAGAGAAGAATATAAATCATTTTATAACAATGTTCGACCTCATGAAAGTATAGATATGGAAGTACCTGCAAAAAGATATACTCACAGTAAAATTGAAT
>JAZUKF010000010.1:0-13418 GCA_045643165.1 Acutalibacteraceae bacterium
GAACCAACGACACGAGGATTTTCAGTCCTCTGCTCTACCAACTGAGCTACAGAGGCAATTTTTTGGCGACCCGGAACGGGCTCGAACCGTCGACCTCTAGCGTGACAGGCTAGCGTTCTAACCAACTGAACTACCGGGCCACAAAAATGGTGGGAACAATAGGGCTCGAACCTATGACCCTCTGCTTGTAAGGCAGATGCTCTCCCAGCTGAGCTATGCTCCCACATTGCACTCCGCAACGCTTAGTTACTTCGCTATTGCATTTGCAACGTAGATAATATACACTATTTATTATTATTTGTCAACACTTTTTTTGAAATTTTTCAAAAAAATTATATTGCATCAATTATTTTTTATTAAATTTCTGATTTCCGAAGATGAAAAAGTATATTTTTTATCACAGAAATTACAGCATACTTCCGTAACCTCATCCTGTGCCATTTCTTCCAAAGCATCCTTTCCGGCAGAAATCAGTGCTTTTTCAACTCTTGACTTCGTACAACTGCATTTATATTCAACTTCGCTCTCGTCCAGAACCTCTAAATCAAAATCTTTTAAAACAGTTTTACATATTTCCGCTGTTGTAAGCCCGTTTTTCAACATTTCAGTAACAGGTTTTACGTCTTCAAGACATTTTTCGATTTTATCTATCGTATCATCAAGTGCCGTGGGAAGAAGCTGAATAATAAATCCTCCTGCGGTAATGATCTCCTTATCCTCCGGAGAAACGAGAACTCCCAATGCACATACAGTCGGAATTTGTTCGCTTAAAGCAAAATAACTTGTAATATCCTCTGCTATTTCACCGGAAACTATAGGCGAACTTCCGACGTAAGGCTCCTTCATACCGAGATCCTTTATTACGGTCAAATATCCGTCTGTACCAACCGCACCGGCAACATCAAGCTTGCCCTTTTTATTAAGCGGCAATTCCACATTTGCATCGCCTACATAACCTCTTACATTACCGTTACTGTCCGAAACCGCTATCACCGATCCGGCAGGGCCTCCTCCGTTAAGACGCAAAGTAATGCTGTCATCCTTACCTTTAAGGACCATACCCATCATACTTGCACCGCAAAGCAATCTGCCTAATGCGGCGGAGGTTACCTTTGAAGTTTTATGAATACGGTGTGCTTCTCTTACAATATCCGCAGCCTCAATAGCCATAACCGTAAGCGTACCGTCATTTGAAATACATCTTGTAATTTTACCCATTATTTTTTCCTCGCAACATATACAATCCTTTCGGTAAAATCCAAAACAGGATTCCGACTCATTCCGTCAAACTTATCCAAAACCTCAAAATCTGCATTTGACAGCATTTTTTCCAACTCATCTTCGGAATAAGCCCGCTCGCTGAACTCCTCATGAAAACGTTTGTAATTTCCGTCATGACCTGCAAAAAAATCAAGATCGATATCAACAGAATTATCCTCTTCATAATAATAATTCTGCCAAACGCAATACAAATCATCCAAATCATAAACAAAAGAATTATTACCGAGAATTTCTCTGTGCTTATAAATTGTATTAACATCAAAAATAAATATACCGCCGTTATCAAGAAAAAGTGAAATTTTTTTAAAAGCATTTTTCACCGTTTGAATATCGGTAATATGATTTATACTGTCAAGACTGCAAACGGCACCGTTTACCGTTCCGTACAAATCAAGTTCATCCATTTCCTGACAAAGATATAAAATCCCTTCGGCGTTATCTTTATTTTTTGCGATACTTAACATTTCCTGAGAAGCATCCGCACCGATCATATCATAACCCAGCTTATTAAGTTCACAGGTTAAACTTCCGGTACCGCAGGCAACGTCAAGTACCGACTCAACATTATTTCCGTATTCCTTAAACAGCACGTCAACAAATGATGCGATTTTTCCGTAATCCACATCCTGCATCAGCTTATCATAATATTCAGCGAAAACACCGTAACTCATTTATCTTTTTTTCCCAATCTGTCAAAAACAACGGCATAACCGTCATTACCGTACTTTAACGAGCGGTTTACACGGCTTATTGTGGCTGTACTCGCCTTTGTTTTTTTAACAATATCGCTGTAAACTTCTCTGTCATTAAGCATTTTTGCCACAACATAACGCTGGGAAATAGATTTTAATTCAGTTACCGTACATAAATCGCAGAAAAAATCGAAGGCCTCATCTGCCGTTTCCAAAGAAAGAATGGCTTCCATGAGTTCATCAATATTTTCATCTCTGAATCCGTCTTTCATAAAAACTATCCTCCGTAATCATTTTCATTTATATTAACACATTAAACCGTAAAAGTAAATACATTTCACAAATTTTACAAAACAACTATCTGACTTGTAACATAATGATTATTTCCGTTTATCACATTACAAAGTTCAATATAGTATTCCTTTGCATCGGAGGGAATTACGGCACTGACCTTATTACCCTCCACTTTGCAGGAAACCGCCTTCCATGTCTGGTCGATATCTCTTCCCGTATAAGAAAGATGTTCTGTTATATAATAAAGCTTTGCGGTAACGGATGTTGCTTTTTTACTTTTTTCAAATGTACATTCGGCACTTCTTGCAGTGGGGAAAGTTTTGAAATACGTAAGTTTTTCACCGCCGTTTATTACAGAATCCGCAAAATCATACTGCCAACTGTATGCCATTGCCGTAGGTCCGGAATGTTTATAATTATTTACAATATTAAGCATTGTTTTTGAATTATATTTTCTCGTTTCTATATAACAAAGAGAATTAACATTTACGGAAAAATTCTGGTCTGTATTACCGCAAACCCACATTATAGGCATTTTCAGATTTCTGTACCTATCTTCAACTTTCCATATTTTCTTTGTACTTTCCAGGGTAAAACCGTTAAGTTTTGTCAAGTTACTGCCTAAATTTCCGCAACCGTAAAAATTTACCGCAAAAGCAAAATTACTGTCATAAGATAATGCAAATGTACCTAAAACCGCACCCCATGAAATACCCACAAGTCCGATTTTTATAGAATCAACGCAATTAAAGGATTTCAAAACATTATAACCCGAAATAACCTGACCTACAGCATGATATATCCATTGGTCATCAACTTTCAAATGACTTAACATCACTGCGTCGCAATCAGGCGAAACAGTATAATCCGAAGATACAAAATCCTCCGTCAACTTATGTTCCCATTCTCCGCTTTTATTCGGGAAATATCCTGTGGTATCCATGGAAATTGCGGCATAACCCTTTGCAACCCACTGCTTTACCCAATTATAATTAGCATGTCCGCCACCGCCGTGAACAAGTACGACACCGGGAACCTTTTCTTCAAATGTTGCTTTTTTCGGAATACCGATATAAGCAAATACAAGAGTTTTCTTTCCGTTCATTGTCAAACCGTCATAGGTTATAGCCTGAATTGTAATATTATCATTAACCTTATAATCGTATTGCGGATAATATTTTATCGTCGGTGTATATTTTACGGCAGAATCATAAGCTTCTTCAATTTTACTGATTTTTTCACGGTCAGTTTCTTCACCTGTCCAATTAACATTCAGATTAACCTTTATCGGTGTGAAAAAGCTGATAATCGCCATGATAATTGACATAATGAATGAAATTATTTTTTTCATCTTTCTCTCCGCTTTCCTTATTTAAAATACATATACAACTGACATTTTATCATTCCGTTGTAAAGTTTTCGTCTTTTATCGGCACGTCTTCCGAAATCATTTTCAAAATCCTCTGACGGGCTGATAATATAATATGCCCAACCTCTTCCGGGGTTAAATTTTCTGCCCATTATTTTATATAATTCGCTTGCCGCATCCATATCTAAAAGTCTTTCTCCGTAAGGAGGATTAACAATAACCGTACCCTTTTCGCTTCTTTTTTCAAAATCTCTCAAATCACGTTTTTCAAAAATAATTTTATCTGCGACTCCGGCTCTTTCGGCATTGATTTTTGCAATTCTTAATGCGTTTTCATCAATATCGGAGCCATAGGCAACAAAGGAACTGTCAAGATTTACAAGGCTTCTCGCTCTCTCCCTTTCCTCATCCCAGATGCGTGAATTGATTTGCTCCCATCTTTCGGCAGAAAAATTTCTGTTAACTCCCGGTGCGATATTATGAGCCATCATGGCACCTTCGATAAGGATAGTACCCGAACCGCACATGGGATCATATAATGTATGATTATTTCTTACTCTGGCAAGTTTATTGAACGAAGCGGCAAGCGTTTCCTTTAAAGGAGCGGCATTGGCTTCCGGCCTGTATCCTCTTTTATGGAGACCTTTTCCCGAAGTATCAAGCAAAAGACTTATATTATCCTTCATTATGGAAAACTGAATTTGATGAATTGCACCGGTTTCATCAAACCATGTTTTATGATATTTTGTTTTAAGCCTTTCCACAACTGCTTTTTTTATAATTGCCTGACAATCACTGACGCTGAACAAAGTTGAATTTATGGAAAAACCCTTCACCGGAAAAGCATCATCTTCTCCTATCCATTCCTCCCAGGGCAATGCTTTTGTTCCCTGAAAAAGTTCTTCAAAACTTTTTGCGACAAATGAGCCCACAAGGATCTGAACACGCTCAGCACATCTTAAATTTATATTTGCTCTTGCAAGAATATTTTCATCCCCGGAAAACAGCACTCTTCCGTTTTCCGACACTACATTCTCCGCATCTATTCCCTTTAATTCATCTGCGATCAAAGCCTCCAGCCCCAGCAGACAGGGAACAACAAAATTGATTTTCATTTTTAGCTCCTATATTTCCGCACTCTTATGTCTTGTTACATGGCAACCCACATTCACCGCCACGGGAAGTCCCGCAATATGAGTGGGAGCAACCTCTATATTAACCGCCAAGGACGTGGTTTTTCCGCCAAATCCCTGAGGTCCGATATCGGATTTATTAAGTCTGTCAAGAATATCAAATTCCATATTCCTGTAATATTCAATATCATTTCGTTTTGAAACAGGTCTGCAAAGTGCTTTCTTTGCAAGATATGCACAATATTCAAAATCTCCGCCTATTCCCACACCGATAACCGTGGGCGGACATGGATTTCCTCCCGCTTCAACAACGCTGTTTACCACGAAATCCACAACATCTTCATAATCGGATGAGGGCAGCATCATTTTTAAACGGCTCATATTTTCGCTTCCGAAACCTTTGGGGGCAACCGTCAAACGAACCTTATCTCCGTCAACTATTTTTGTATGAATAACGGCCGGCGTATTATTGCCGGTATTTACACGTTTCGCCAAAGGATCCCCCACAACGGAACAACGCAGGTATCCTTCCGTATAACCCTTTGCCACTCCGTCGTTTACGGCTTTTTCAAAACTTCCTCCCGCAAAATGGACATCTTGTCCGATTTCCGCAAAGATAACCGCCATTCCGGTATCCTGACAAATGGGCAAATCAAGTTCTCTTGCGGCTGAAAGATTTTTCTTCAAATCCTCCATAATACTTTTCGGAAGTTCCGAACATTCCTTTTCAACACAATCAAAAATTACTCCTTCAAGATCGGCAGGAAGGATTTTATTTGCTTCAATACACATTTCCGATATTTTTTGTGTAATTATTTCAACATCTATTTCTCTCAAAGTTATCCACCCTTTGTGCAAAAAAGCGGAGAAATAATCTCCGCCGAAAAAGTTTAATCAATACCGCATGGTTTCACCTTACAAGTTGAATCGCAATGCATTATCTTACATATTATTTCCGCTCTTACGGTTTCCGCCACGTGAAAAGCCGCCGCCATGCTTTGACTCTTTTGAGCGTTTAAGATCCGTCATTTTTTCATCGCTGACTTTTTTAAATTTTTCCATCATATCCTCAAAAGACATATCCTGCTTAACGCTCTTATCGGAATTGCCCTGCCACGTATCCGGGCGACTTTGCCTTGACCTTTTGGGTGAATCATTCTTATTCTCCGGAGGTGTTTCCGTTTGTTTAATGGAAAGACTGATTTTTCCGTCATCACCGATGGCGATAACTTTAACCTTTACCTCTTGGTCTTCGGTAAGAACATCACGAATTTCTTTAACAAACCTGTTTGAAACCTCGGAAATATGTACCATTCCGGTTTTACCTTCCGGCAAGGAAACAAACGCTCCGAAATTTGTGATTCCGCTTACTTTACCGTCATAAATTTCTCCGATTATCAACTGCATAGAACTTTGACTTTCCTCCATACAAAAATATATTACTTATGATGCATCAGCATACACATGTTCACCCGGCAGAATATAGCCCAATTCATTTCTTGCGATATATTCTTTTTCCGCTTCGCTTATTCCGGATTTCAGTTCACGCTCAAGCTTATCATTCTGTTCAACCTGAGAATCGTATTCCGCACACAGTTCGGCATAAGTCTCTCTGCGTTTTTTGATTTCCGAGCCGAGATTAAACCAGGTCATAATAACATAACATACGCAAACAACAACAGCAAGAATAAGAATAAAACTGAATTTCCGCTCTTCTAAAAATTTCGGTAATTTTAACTTCATTCTTCTTCACCTGCCATCATTACATATTTACGAACTAATTATACAACAAAAGTTTATCAACTTGCAATAGTATCTTTACTGTTTTTTTGAATTTTTTTAATTTTTTTTCGTTTTTGTAAAATATTTTTGCGAAAAAAGTTTTTCATTCTGATAAAAAATGCAATAATTCTTCTTATTCCGTTCCAAACAAGACCGATAATTTTGATTGAAATAATCCCGAAAGAGTAATAATATACCATCCATCCGAAAAAAGCACCGATATAATAATAGGACTGAAATTTTCCGTTATTCACCGCAAGTGAAAAGACAAAAAGCATTATGACAGAAAAAAATCCGTATATAAAATCGCAGATTACCGTACCTTTCTTTTTTAATTTTGCAATACATCTCAAAAATGTAAAAAGTTCATAAAATAAACCCAACGCAAAACCGAAACCGCAGGCATAAAGAAAAACCTTTATTTGCTCCGAGGAGGATGCAATATAACTCATCTGAACATCCGGGAGAAAAATCCTCCCTGAACAGGTCGGTCATCCGTATAAGAAAGGGAAAAAATTTTTCCGTCAACGGATACTTCTCCCGTATCAATATCAAGTCTGTTCACATGCAAATTATTACCTTTAATAATCAGTTCTCCCATATCGGTAAAAACGATTACCGTTTCTTCGTCAAAACTGTCCACATCGCTGACACCGGTCAAAGCTATTTTCCGTCTGTCCTCCATAACAACATTATGGGGCATTTTAATTTTATTTTCTTCCATATAAAAACCTCCCTGCAAGATATATATTCTTACAGAGAGGAATAAATGAGTTTCTTTATAAAATTTTATACATCAGAGGAGCATCATTTTTCGTAGCATATTCATTAACCGACAAAACCTGTGCTTTTGTGAGATTTTCACCCATCTGAATTTCAATTATATCGCCCACCTTAACATCGTAAGATGCCCTTGCAACCTTACCGTTTACACTTACATGTTTGGCATCGCAAACCTCGTTGGCGACAGTTCTTCTTTTTATTATTCTCGATACCTTCAAATATTTATCAAGTCTCATAATCTTCTCCCGACTTGTCAAGCCGCTCTCAGGCTGTAAATATATCCGAAAATCTTAAGGAAAAAGTTTCGTGCTATATTCCAGAGTGTTTCGTTTTCAAGAGCCGGCGTAACAGTAAATTTCTGCGGACTGCCCTTAAGAGGTGCAACACGTTTTACCGTGTATGATTTATAAAGTCCGTTTTCGGTATGCTTTGTAAACTTAATGGAATCAGCACATATCATTATTGCACCCACAGACAAAACATCGGTTGACGTTTGAGAAACGGAGTTATGAGAATAACCCACATAACCGAAGTTCGTGTATGTGAAATTAAGTTTTTCTTCCGTATAGGAAGTTTTTATTTTATTGCTGATTTCAGGTATGCGGATAGTATCTCCCGCTTTAAGGAAGTTTACGGAGCCTCCGATATAATCATCATAGGAACTTGAATGATTATGACCGAAAAGGAATATAATATCAAGTTTTTTCGCCGCCTTATTGATTACATTAAAAATGTATGAAGCATATTTATTATCTCCGCCGTTCATTCTTGACGTATGATGAAGCGGAACGTGAGAAATAAGTATTACAGGTCTTAAATCATTCTTACTTATCATATTGTTAAGTTTTTCCAAAATATCATCGGCAAGTTTTTCCACGCCCTTTGAAGGACGGATAAACTGATTCCAGGGAAAAGCATCCTCGTTTATACAATAAAGGCAGTATGTTCCCATATCATAAAATCCCGTTTTAGTAAATCCGGAAGCAACATTATCATGATTTCCCTGAATTGCTATAACGGCATTTTCATCCATTTTCGGATAAGCTTCCGTCAGAGATTTTTTTATTAAAGTAATTCCCGGATTGGCATAATCGAAAAGAACTTTTGTAAAATCTCCTCCCACAAGCATTGTATCGGGAGTTTTAAGTCCGTCTTTTTTCATAACATCAAGTATTCTTGCAAATCTGTCGTATGCCTTTGTTCCGGCATCCTGAAAATCGGATCCGGTTACGATCGTCGTATATGCCTTTGAATCAAATGTTGACGAAGCAAAGGCGGCAGAGAAAGAACCGAATACAAAAAGCAATGCAAATAATACCGATAATACTTTTTGAACACCTTTTTTCATTATGTACACCTCTGTAAAGATTTTTATTTATAATAACATTTTCTTTAAGTTTTTTCAAGCATTTTAAAAAAAGTAAAATAAAAATATATTCAAAATTCTGAAAACACGGCAAAAGACGGTCATAAAATGCAAAACTGCTTTTATAACCGTCTTTTAATAATACATTTGTATTTTTTTCGGTCTGTACCGACCGAAAAAGTCATCTTAAAGAATTGCTATTATTTTATAGCGTCTTTAAGAGCTTTACCTGCTTTAAATGCAGGAACTTTTGATGCAGCGAATGTCATTGTTTCGCCTGTTCTGGGGTTACGTCCCTGTTTTGCAGCACGCTCACGTACTTCAAAAGTACCGAAACCGATAAGTTGAACCTTATCTCCTGCTTTAAGAGCACCTTCGATGCTCTCAAATACTGCTGCTACTGCTTTTTCGGCATCTTTCTTTGAGAAACCTTTCTCTGCAACTGCTGCTACTAATTCTGTCTTATTCATTTTAATATACCTCCATTAAAATATTGTTTTTTATCTTGAAACTCTGCCAAAGCAGAAATATCAATCTTTTTTTACTTCTTCCCACAACTTATCAAGTTGTTCAAGGCTTGAGGATTTCATATCAATTTTTCTTTCCTCGGCAAGTTTTTCAACCTTTGTATATCGGTCAATAAACTTGTCCGTTGCAACGGTCAATGCTTCTTCGGCATCGCAGTCAAGAAAACGTGATAAATTAACAACGGTAAACAATACATCGCCGAGTTCTTCCTCAACATTCTTTTTATCCCCTGACGAAACGGCACCTTTAAGCTCGTCAATTTCCTCATCAAGCTTGTCCCACACGTCATCGGCATTTTTCCAATCAAAGCCCGCCTTAGCCGCCTTTTTCTGAACCTTTGTGCTTCTCATCAATGCGGGAAGTTCTCTGGGAACAAAAGTCATGGCCTGAGACTGCGTTTTCTGTCCCTTGGATTTCCTCTTAATAGTGTCCCAATTTGAAAGCACATCTTCGCTTCCGTTTACAACAACATCTCCGAAAACGTGAGGATGACGTTCAATAAGTTTTTTACATATTCCGTCGGTTACATCGTCAATGGTAAAAACATTCTTTTCTCTTTCCATCTCCGTATGGAAAACCACCTGGAGCATAACATCTCCCAGTTCCTCGCAAAGGAGAACGGAATCCTTTTTATTTATCGCTTCAATAACCTCGTATGTTTCTTCAATAAAATCCTTCTTGATGCTTTCATGTGTTTGCTCAGCATCCCAGGGACAACCGCCCTCACCTCTGAGAAGTTTCATTATTTCCACAAGGTCGGAAAAGCCGTATCTGTTTTTAAATTCAAACTCAACTGACATATTTATCCGTCCTTTACAATCTGCTTTAAAAGACTGTACGGTATATTTTAACCTATTAATTTATATTTTTCAAGTGTTTTTGCAATTTTTTCACCTTTTGGTAACATTTTTATGTCATCTTTTGACAAACCTTTAATCAAAATAAGGGAAATCAGATAAACGAGCATGGAAATTGCCAGTGCAATCAGACAAGAAATTGTGGAACCGTTCAGATGCGAAGAATAATCACTTTCCGGGAATAAATGCTCAATTCCGGAATATGCCATATACGTAACAACCGCACTGCCCAAAGCACAAACGAAAGGCTTGAAAAATACGGAAAGGAAATTTATCTTAACCTTGGAAATTTTCAAAAGTGATGTCAGGTTGATAATTACGATAATAACATAACTTAAAACCGTTCCCACTGCCGCACCGTTGATATTATATTTCGGATTGCTGACAAGCACAACATCAACAATGATTTTAACTACCGCTCCCACAAAAAGAGACTTTACCGGTACATCCGCACGGCCGATTGCCTGAAGCATATTTGTAATAGGCGAAGATACGGCAAAAACAAAGGTTGCATAACAACACACCGCCATAATAGGTGCCGCTATGGGAATAAGATTTCTTGAATTCGTTCCGCCGTAAAACAATGTGAGAATAGGCTCCGAGAGAACACCCATTGCAAATCCCGTAGGAAGTGATACAAGAGAAGTTACTCTCAATACAGATTCAATAGTAATCCTCTGTTCTCTTTTATTTTTAACGGTATATGCGGCTGAAAGTGCGGGAATTGCACTTACGCCGAGAGTCATTGTTATGGTGGGAATAACATTTTTAAAATCCTGGGAAGCAAAATAACATCCGTAAAGGTATGTTTTCATATCACTTGCCACAGTCTTTGATGCATCTATTGACACTTTATACATATTATAAACTGTATTATAATCCTTCTTTATGGCTCTGTCAAGACAATACTGAATAAGAGAAGCATCGATAAGGTTTGAAAGGTTCAAAACAAGAGAACTTATTACCATAGGTACGGCAAGATTTATCAGTTTCTTTGTAATGACACTTTTCCTCATGGGAGGCAGTGAATTTACCATTTCCGCCCTTGTGATACCGGATCCCTTTATCTTATAGCGGAAAAACATATACAGAAATCCCAGAAGTGTTCCGATGGCAACACCTGCTATCGCCGCCGCTGCCGCCACAGGATAAATCACGCTTAATGCTTCACTTTTATCCGCAACTTCCTTGCCGAAAACAATACCCGATTTTTCAAATTCACCCAGACCTGATTTTAAAACTATGTAGGCAAATGCCAGACCGAATATAAGTTTTCCGAGATTTTCGATAACTTCGGAAACACCGGTGGGGATCATATTCCTTGTGCCTTCATAATAACCTCTGTATGTTGACATAAGACAACAGAAAAGCACAGAAGGAGCAATAAGCAAAACGCTGTAAACAGTTTGAGGCTTCTGGCAAACAAAACGGGCATACGGATATGCGGCAATAACAAGTATCAGCGTACCTGCAATTCCCGTAACAAGAAACATTCTGCCTGCAATTTGTTTAACCGCAAGGGCATCACGAAATCTGTTTGAAGCAAAATATTCCGAAACAAGTTTTGAAACCGCCACAGGTAAACCTGCCATGGAAATCGCATAAACAGGGGTATAAATCTGATATGCCGATGCGAAATATCCTCTGCCCACTTCTCCGATAAGAGCGGTAAGGGGCATTTTATACAATGCTCCGATAATGGTACCTATTGCGGTGGCTATCATTAAAATCAATGCCCCGTTAAGCAATGACTGTTTCTTTCCTATACTTTCCAAACACTGCACCTCTTTCAATCATAAAAACAGAATTTATTTAACGCCCTGTTCTGCGTAAAATTCTTCGATTCTGTCTTTTCTCTTTATAATTTCATCAAATCTGTCATTATATTCATAAGGGTATTTAAAATTAAACACACGTTCAATATGATTACCGACGGGAGATTTTAATTTAGTAACCGCTCCCGCTCCGCAAGCCAAAACGGTATGACATTCTTCCATCATAAATATATTATATGCACATTCCGAACCGTTCTTGCACCATCCCACATTTTCGAGATTACCGAGAGATTTACTTTGCCGGTACATATAATAGGGAACATATCCCCCTTCGGTTAATTTATCAAAAGAGGACTGTACCATCTTTTCCGTTTCGTATGCCGAAAGTGTTTCGTCCCCTGTTATATTCAGCGTTGACGAGCGTTTCAATGCAAGCGTATGAACGGTAACATTCTCCGCATCAAGGGAAATCACCTTATCAAGCGTTGAATTGAAACTGTCAAGGCTGTCATGCTTTAACCCTGCAATTAAATCCATATTGATATTATTAAATCCACATTCCCTTGCAAGATTAAATGCATCAACGGTTTGCTTTGAAGTATGTTTTCTGCCGATTGCTTCCAAAACTTCATCGTTAAAAGTTTGAGGATTTATACTTATTCTTTCAACTCCGAATTCCTTTAACGTCAACAGTTTTTCTTTTGTTACGGTGTCGGGACGGCCTGCCTCAACGGTATATTCAATAAGCGTTGACAAATCAAAATTTTCTTCAATCGTTTTGCAGATTTTACTAAGCTGATAAGGCTCCAATGTTGTGGGTGTACCGCCGCCGAAATAAATACTTTCAAGACGGAGAGAAAGTTTTTTTGCAATTTCACCGGTGTTTTTTATTTCTTCACACAATGATTCAACGTAAGGCTCCAAAAGTTTTTTTGCCTTTTCTATCGAATGGGAAACAAAAGAACAGTAACTGCATCTGGTGGGGCAAAACGGAATTGAAATATACAGGCTGAATGATTCAGGTCTTGATTTTTCAATAATTCTTTCTTCCCTTTTTGCCACATCGGCGGCAAGTTCCGTCTTTTCCTTTGAGACAAAAAATTTATCGGTAAATTCCCTTTTTGCCTGCTCCTCACCCATTTCCGCCGTAAGCATTCTCATAAGTTTTGACGGTCTTACCCCCGTAAGCAATCCCCATGAGGGGACATATCCCGTCAGTTTTTTTAACACTTCAAAAAGCAAAGTGGCAAGGCAAAGTTCCGAATCATCAACAGAAGAAAAACTTTTTTCTTCCTTTAAAATCAAATCTCCGAAAAAAGCGGAAACGGAAATATCTGTTTTATCTTCACCGAAATTTATTTCCGTTACAATTCTTCTGTCTCTGCCGTTATCCTCCGTTAAAACTTCGATTTTTTCCGAAGGAAAAAATACACGGCAAAGATTTTCCGACTCATAATGATATTTATGTCCTGAAATAATTAAATACATCAAATTTTCCCCAAAAAACGGTTAACACGTTTTTCTCTGTCAAGTGTGGTGGAACGGTAATCTCCGGGAT
>JAZUKF010000011.1:0-2270 GCA_045643165.1 Acutalibacteraceae bacterium
AGCCCACTCTTTCGCCATATCGGCAAGAAGCGTGCAGTAAAAACCTTTCCCGTAATCGTTCGTGCCTTTTCCAAGCGCCAAAGACGGCGCTTCGATAATATGATCTGTCCCGTGTAATAGATGAATAATCGCCATATGGCCCTCCAAGATATCGTTGTAATGATACCGCCAATATTATATCATCGCAGCGATAGTTTGTCAAGAACTCTCTGAAAAATTCAAGTCATAATCATTTTATATCGCTTCTTCGTGTGCCATTTACGGATATCAATTCAAAAACGTCAAACAGCCGTTCTCTCATTTAGCAATAGGCGTATACACCTTTTTCTTTCATTTTGCAATACTTTTCCGGCGGTTGGCGAAAATCCATTCCGACGATTGGCGAAAACATAGTCAAAAAACCAGATCAAATAACATGGAAAGAAAAATCCAATATTGAAAAGTTGTGTTTTAGGGTAAGAAATACTACTGAAAAATTGCCATAAAAGCAAACCTTTTATGAAGTTTTTGCAACGGTTTATACCCCATCGGGTACTGTTATTGTGTTTGAAATATTTTTATACCTTTTGGGGTATAATTTTAGAAATATCTCTTGACAATATACCCGTTAGGGTGTATAATGATGTCATCATGAAAGAAATTGCTATTTTTATCAAACAAAAAAGAAAAGAAGCAGGACTTACGCAGGAGGAATTTGCCATTCGCTCGGGGCTTGGGCTTCGCTTTGTCAGAGAACTGGAACAAGGAAAGGAAACGGTCAGAATGGACAAAGTTAATCAGGCTCTTGCCATGTTCGGAGCTGTGGCTGTCCCCGGCAAAATGTCCGACAATGAAAAGGAGGAAAGCTGATGGAATCGAACTATCGCTGCGCCGGGATTTTTGTGCGTGGCCAATTTGCCGGAACGCTTTCCGAAACCGACGCCGGTTACTCCTTTGCCTATGATGCCGAGTATCTTGCCGATGAATCCACACAGGCAATCAGTCTGACACTGCCGAAGCAAAAAGAGACATACACTTCCAAAACATTGTTTGCCTTTTTCGATGGATTGATTCCGGAAGGATGGCTTTTGAACGTCGTCACACACAACTGGAAAATCGACGAAAAAGACCGTTTCGGGCTTCTGCTCGTAGCCTGCAAAGACTGCATCGGAGCCGTTTCTGTGCGGGAGGTGGTAGAGTGACTTGCCTTTGCTGTGGAAAGCCGATCAAAGATACTGCCAAGCCGGAAGAAATCAAAAACAGTTGGCATAATGCTTGCGTCAGGCGTTTCTTCGGGACAAAAGAGTTGCCCGAACTGACTCTCTCCCCCGATATCATTGAAAGTCTCGCAAATGAATGTACACGACGCGGTTATACCGTTCCGGGCGTGCAGAAAAAACTGTCGCTTCATTTATCAAACGAAAAAAACGAGAAAGTGCGCTTGACGCTCGTCGGTTATCCGGCGGGGTATATTCTCAAGCCGCAAACGTCCGACTATCCTGCCCTGCCAGAAGCCGAATATCTGGTGATGCAAATGGCAAGAGTTACGGGAATCAAAACCGTTCCGTTTGCGCTGATCCGTCTGACCGATGGCGGCGAGCTTGCCTATATCACCAAACGCATTGATCGTGGGACAAGCGGAGAGATGCTTGCCATGGAGGATTTCTGCCAGCTCGACTTGCGCCTCACTGCGGATAAATACAAGGGTTCCTATGAGCGTTGCGGAAAAATCGTAAAGCAATACTCTGTAAATTCCGGGTTGGATATGGCGGAACTGTTCATGCGTATCGTGTTTTCCTTTGCGGTCGGCAATTCGGATATGCACCTGAAAAACTTCTCTCTCATTGAAACAGAGGTTGGAAACGGCGCATACCGCTTATCCGAAGCATACGATATGCTACCCGTCAACATCATTCTCCCTGCCGACAAAGACCAGATGGCTCTTACGCTGAACGGAAAAAACCGCAATCTTCACCGCAGTGATTTTCTCACTTTGGCAGAAAACTACGGTCTGAATCACAAATCCGCCGAAAAGATGATTGACGAAGTTGTATCCAAGAAAGACGTTTTCCTTGGCTTGTGCCGAGAGTCTTTACTGCCGGATGATTATAAAGACGCGCTTTCCGGTCTCATTGAAAAACGAACACAGGCGCTGAGATAAATGCAACAAAAAAGCCAAGATATTCACTCGGAATCGTCTTGACAAAAAATCAAAAACATGGTATACTTTTATTGTACTTTAGTCGGGATAATTGCGGTGCAAGCGCCTTTCGGACAAGTTTAATACAAGG
>JAZUKF010000012.1:0-17244 GCA_045643165.1 Acutalibacteraceae bacterium
TTGATTATTATATCATTTTGCTTTTCTAAACGTTTTTTTGGCCACTCGACGTACCTATGTACGCCTTCGGGACAAAGAAAACGCTTTCTGCATCTAAATGCAACAGCCCCATAAAAACTATGCCGTTACAGTTAGAAAAAAATTAACTGTAACGGTTTTTTATTGAAAAAAACAGGATAATATGTTATTATCTATATATATAAGATTGTTTCGGAGGTTGTTATATGGATTTTTTACCGCATATTACGGAATTCCAAAACGGAAATAAGGTTGAAAAAAATAATTGGGCGGAAAGACGCAAGGAAATAATAGAAATACTTTCAAAGGAAGAGTACGGTTTTTTACCCGATAAACCGAAATCGGTAAGCGGAACGATAATAAACAGAAATGAAAAATGTTGTTCAGGTCATGCCGTGGCAGAAACCGTTGAGATTAAATTTGATACTCCGAGGGGGATTTTCTCTTTTCCGATTAAGATATTTAACCCTGTAAAGAGGGAAAAATCACCGCTTATTTTTCTGATAAATTTCAGCCGTAACGAGTACGATGAGTATTGTCCTACTGAGGAAATTATTGATAACGGTTTTGCACTTGCCACGCTTTATTATGAAGATGTAACAAAGGATAATGACGATTTTTCCGACGGAATTGCAAAGATGTATGACAGAAACGGTGAATCATCATGGGGTAAAATTTCCATGTGGGCATTTGCTTGCAGTCGAGCAATAGATTATCTTGTTACAAGGGAAGAATTTGACTGTGAAAATCTTGCTCTTGTGGGCCATTCAAGGCTTGGTAAAACCGCTCTTTGGTGCGGTGCACAGGATGAAAGAATAAAATTTATCTGTTCAAACGGTTCCGGTTGTTGCGGAGCCGCTTATGACAGAACAAAAAAAGAGGGAGCTGAAACAATAAACGCCATTATTGAAAGATTTCCTTACTGGTTCTGCGACAGGTTTAAAAGATATTATAACAATAATCAGAATATGCCCTTTGATCAGCATTTTCTTCTCGCCGCTATAGCACCGAGATATATTTGTATCGGTGATGCTTTCGATGACGATTGGGCGGATCAGTATTCATGTCAGTTATCCTGTGTCGGAGCATCGGAAGTTTGGAAACTTCTGGGTAAAAAAGGATTTTCAGGGGATGAAACTCCTGCAAAAATCGGTGATGTTTTTTCAGACGGAGATATTTCCTATCATCTTCGTGACGGAATACATTACCTCGGAAGATATGACTGGCTTAAATATATGGACTTTATTAAAAAACATATTTAAAAGGGAGATATTATTATGAATTCATTATTATCATTATTGCTTGCAGGTATGACTTTTTTAGCTTCATTCTTTTCACTTTTTTATCCTGTAAAGGATATAAAAAATGTTGAAGATGATTTTGTTCCCGTTGTCCGTTTCCTTGCCATGAGTGATACTCATTATAAATTTCTCGGAGATAAGGCAACTGTCAGAGTCGCAAAAGCCATAAAATACGGCTATGAAATTGCAGAAAAAGATAAAGATTATAATAAACTCGATGCAGTCTGCTTTACGGGAGATATTACGAATAAAGGAATAAGATCTCAGTTTCTTACCTTTACTGCATGTAAAAATGCGTACATAAAAGATGAAACGAAGACACTTGCCCTTTGTGCAAAGGCACATGATTGCAGTAGGATGGGTAAGGATGCACTTGATTATTTTTCAAAAGTTACCGGTTTGCCCACGGATTATCATTATGTGATAAACGGATTTCATTTTATCGGATTGTCAACTTCAAAAGGTGAAGAGCATTACAGCGAAGCACAGGTTAAATGGCTTGATGAACAGTTGAAAATTGCAACAAATGAGGATGCTTCAAAACCTGTATTTGTTTTCCAACATGAGCATATAGCAAATACCGTTTACGGCAGTTCGAGTTTTGACGGCTGGGGCGTATCGTATTTTACAAAGGTGTTAAATAAATATCCTCAGGTCGTTGATATTTCCGGACATTCTCATTATCCCGCAAACGATCCCAGAACGATTTGGCAGGGAGTTTTCACGGCGATAAATGACGGCGGATTGAATTATTATGAGTTTACTGTTGACGGTGAAAGATGCGTACATCCGTATAAGTATAATTCTCAGGCACAGGCACTTATTGTTGAGGTTGATAAAAACAACAGAGTTTTAGTCAGAGTTTTGGATGTTCAGGCAGGAGAATTTGTTGAAGAATTTTTAATTGATAATATCACCGAAAAGAACAAGACGAAATACTCATTTGAAAAAAGAAAAAATGATGTGGATTTGCCGAAGTTTGACAGCAATGTTAAGGTGAAGTCAACAAAATTATTCGGAAAATTATATTTGAATTTCCCTGTTGCAAAGGCTTCCGAAGGGGATAAAATTTTCATTTACCGTGCAACCGTTTATGACGGTAAAACAGGTGATGTTGTTTCAACGGGAAAAACACTTTCTCAATATTATCTTGCAAATCAGAACGATAATATTACAATTTCCTGTCCGATAAAAAGCGGAAAATACAGGGTGGAAATTGTGGCTGAGGACGTTTGGGGCAAACAGAGTGAGCCTCTTGTTATCAATGTGGGATAATTTTATAAGAAGGTAATAGTATGAATAAATTTTTCTGTAAAATCATATATGTTTTCTTTATTTCGGCGGTGCTTTTCTCCTGTACCGTTACGGGATTTTGTGCGGAAAAATCAGAACCGGATTCGTTCGATATTTCAAAGGGATGTATTTCCGTTTACAGTAAAGCCGGTAATGTTTTTATTTTGCAAAACGGAAAAGAAAAGTTGTATGATAGAGCAGTAAAATTTGTAGGAAGTTCAATGGAAAACAATATTGAAATCACTCTCGACAGTAAAGAAAAAACGGAATTGAATATTGTTTTTGACGGATTGAGTATTGATGTTTCCGAAAAAGAAAATGCGGCTGCCGTTAAGATTGTCTGTAAGAATAACAACAAGGTGAATATTATCACAGCATCCGAAACCGTATTAAAAAGCGGAAAAGACTGTGCCGGAATTGATATTGAAAATACCGATAACGGCGAAACTGAATTTTGCGATGAAAAAGACGATATTAAAGGATACGGTAAACTGTTTGTACACGGTGGCAGGAGAGGTGCCGGAATAGGCGGCGGATATAATAAATCTTTGAGAAATGTTATTATTTCCGGCGGAAATATCGAAGCAAAAAACGGAGAAACTGCTGCCGGATTAGGCGGAGGCGGATACGGAAACTGTGAGAATATAGAAATTACGGGAGGCTCATTGATAGCAGGCGGCGGAGAAGCAAGTAATAATCTGACCTGTCTCGGTGCCGGAATAGGCGGCGGATTTATGGGACAATGTAAAAATCTTCATATTTCCGGTGGCTTTTGTGTGGGAATAGGTTATTATTTTTCACCGGGAATAGGCGGAGGATGCGGAGCAAACAGCGAAGATATTATTATTGACGGCGGAAATGTATTGGCATCCGGCCGCAACAGTGATTATGCCTCAATCGGAAACAGTTTTTATTCAAATAAGGCGGATAAAAATATAAAGGTTGATAAGTCCTGCTTTATAGTCCCCGATGAAAAAAAGACCACTGATTTTGTTTATATTATCAATGGTGTACTTTTGCTTGCCGTGATTTGTAAGATAATATATGATTGCATAAAAAAATCAAAGAGAGGTGAAAAAGGTGATTGAAAAAATAAACAATAAAAACAAAATAAATTTTCAGGATTTTTTTGTAATTTTTCTTTTGCTTTGTTCAGCGGTATTTTTGGTTTTTCGTTGCCCTTATGCTCTCGATGATGCAGATATTCCGTTTTATTTGACCATTCCTTACAGAATAGTAAAAGGTGATATATTTTTTGCAAATGAATGGCATTATTCTCAACTTTCTGCGGCGGTTCTTTATCCTGCGGTATGGTTGTATGTAAAAATTGTCGGTTCTACGGAAGGAATAATTCTGTTTTTCGGATATCTTTATATTGTCTTTCAATTTTTTATTTCCTCTTGCGTATATCTTTGTTTCAGAAAGCAGGGAATAATAAGTGTTATTTTAAGTTTAACGGTATTTTTTGCCGTTCCCATGACGTTTCAGACTTTTAATTATCATTCAATGGGACTTGGATTTTTGATTTTAATATGTCTGATATGTGTTTCCGATTTTAAGAATAAAACACTTAAATTTATTATTATCGGGGTGCTTGTTTCTTTGACTGCTCTTTGCACTCCCATGTTTGTTCTGATTTTTATTTTGTGGACGGTAATTGTATTTCTTAATCTTATTTTCAAAAAAAGTAAAGAAGAATTATTTTTATTTTCCTCATGGATAAAAATAGTTTTGACAGTATTATTTTGTGCTTCTGTTTTTGTTGCTTTTATGTTGTCGAGAGCAAGCATTAAGGATATTTTCAACGGATTATCCGGAATGATGATGGAAACGGAATACCGTTTTTCATCTGCAACCGGAGAAAAGCAAAATATAATCAACATAGGTGAAACATTGACAACGCTGATGAATAAAAGTCTTGTTCTCAACACCTTAATAATGCTTGTTTTCACGGCGATAGTCTTTGATAAAAAGAAGAAAAAGCACAGAGAAATATATTTAATTGTTCAGTCGGTTATTTGCATAATTTATTTGATTATTATTTGTAAGTCAAGAGACAGATATGAATACGGATTTTTCACATATCCTCTTACGGTTATCGGACTCACATCCTATATTTTGACCGAAAATAAGAATAAAAAGTATTTTAATTTTTTATTCCTTCCGGGAGTTCTTTATTCTTTTGTTATTGATATTGAATCCGACGGGGGAGTAACACTTGCGGTATTCGGTTTGGCTGTTTCAAATATCGGCAGTTTGCTGTTTTTAAATCAGTTAATTCGTGAAATAAAAGAGGATAGTCGTGATACTGATAAAAAAAGAAATATTGTAAGACTTATAAGTGTTATTTTTGCTTTTGTGATTATGTTTAATATCGGTACTGAAATTTTTATTTTATCCGATTTTAAATCCACCTGTTATGCGTATGATTTGCCGGATAAAAACGGTGAATATGAGAAGATGGATCAAAAAATGGAAAACGGTCCTCAAAAGGGACTTATCTTTACAAAAACAAGATATAATCATCTGAAAAAAGAAATGAAAGACCTTGATTATATTAAAGAAAATTGCAACGGTTCTGTTATGATTACGGAATGTTATTCGTGGTATTATCTGTATCTTGAAAAGCCCTGCGGTACACATTCTTCATGGATAGTAAGTTTAACATGGATGTTAACGGATGAAACGATAAGATTAAAGCGTTATTATGAATTGAACCCGGAAAAAATCCCGGAGTATATTTATGTGCCGAAAGCCGATATAGATTATTGTAACGATGAAGTAATGACACAAATAATCAGGACAAAACTTGATAAAATTTTCGATTTTGATACAAAGGAAACGGATTGCGGATATATATTAAAAGTAAATAACTATAATGCATAAAATGACGGCGTTTCGATTTTTCACCGAAACGCCGTTTAATATTATATGTAGTATTTTAGTCTTTGTCTGCTGCAATGCGAACATATCTTTTGAAAAATCCTACCGCTTCTTCAATCGTATTTACCGGCACACATTCATTCGTTCCGTGGGTTCTGACAAGAAGATCAACGGAAACTCTGAAGGGTGAAAATCTTAAAACATTGTCGCAGATTTCACCGTAATAATAAGCATCCGTGCTGCCCATAACAAGGTAGGGAACAACAATATTTTTTGTGGGATCCGTTCTTTCACAAATTTCTTTTATTGCAAGATATGAACGGGAATCTGTGGAAGCAAAAGAGGAAACCTCTTTTCCGCTGAGAAATTCCACATCAATATCTTTATGTCTTGAAACTTTGCGGATATGCTTTTCAACATCCTTTATACTTGTACCGGGAAATTGACGGAAGTTGACCGTAATTGATGCACTTTGCGGAAGCACATTGGAAACGGGACTTCCCTGGCACATTGTAACCGCTGTCGTGGTTCTTGTAAGACATGCCGCCTGAGGGATTTTTTTGCAGATACAAAGAATAATCGGTTTGAGAAATTTCAGATTACAGGTGATAAGTCTTGCAGGATAAGAAACTCTTTTGCCCACCGAAGTGAAAAGATCTGTCATAAAGGGTAACAATTTTGCTTTAAACTGATGCTTTTCCAAATCGTGAATAACGTCGGAAAGAGTTCCCAAAGCAGAATGATCGGGGGCTTGAGAAGCGTGTCCGCCTTCGGCATGAACGGTGATTTTGTAATCGCTTATGCCCTTTTCCGCAACACCGATTCCGGCAATGTACTGGTCGATTATATTTTTAAATTTCACCTCAAGGAACGCTCCGCCTTCATCAAGAACGCTTTCAAGATGAACGCCTCTTTCTTTAAGGATATTTTTCATATCAACCGCACCGGAAAGGTCATTTTCCGTTATTTCTTCATCATGCGCAAAGCAGAGATATACATCACGTTCCGGTTGAAATCCTTCGGCAATAAGCGTTTCAACGGCTTCCATAACACAGATAAGGTGATTTTTCATATCGAGAGCACCTCTGCCCCAAATAAATTCACCGTCATTGTATCCGCTGAAAGCAGGATGTGTCCAATCATCCTCCGTTCCGGGAGTAACGGGAACAACGTCTTGATGAGAAAGCAGTGCAATGGGTTTTAAGTCGGGATTTTTACCTTCCCATCTGAAAAGAAGGCTTCCTCTTGAAACCACTTCTTTTGTCATTGTTTTGTGGATGTTGGGATAAGATTCTTCAAGAAATTTGTGGAACGCATCAAATTCAGACCAGTCGATCTCATCCGGATTAACTTTTGCAATCGTCTTATATGTAAGTGCTTTGCTGAGATGCTCAATGGCTTTTTCCGTATCAACCTTTTCTTCTTCAAGAGGAGGACGGACAAGTTCGGATTTTTTAGGTTTGAAAAAATATGCTCTTATTGCCGTTAAAACAATAAGAAAAAGTATCACGCCTAATATTATTTTGAAAATCATTTTCATACACCTCCGTGGAAATATGTGTTAATGTTATCATAATGAAATAAAAAAATCAAGTTCTGCCGATAATATTATTGAAGAAAACGGATAAAATAGTAAAAAGGTATAGGCATTACTGCAAAATTAAGGGTGTATTTGTCTGTTGCCTGTATTTATTTTGAAAGGATTTTTGCTGATGATAAAGGGAAGCAGGTTGATTGATGCAATAATATCCGGAGAAGAAAACATAAAAAAACATTGTGATGAGGTTAATGAATTAAATGTTTTTCCCGTTCCCGACGGTGATACCGGGACAAATCTTTCTTTGACAATGGAGGCATCCGCAAAAGAACTTCAAGCCTTGGAAAAGGATGCTGATGCCGATGAGGTTCTGGAAAAAAGTGCTTATGCAATGCTTCGTGGAGCAAGAGGAAATTCAGGAGTGATTTTATCCCTGATTTTTCGCGGAATGGCAAATGCCGTTAAGGGTAAGAACGAACTGACATCAACGGATATTTTAAATGCGTTGAAAGAGGGAACGGTTTCCGCCTACGGTTCTGTTTCAAAGCCGGAGGAGGGAACAATGCTTACGGTTATCAGAAAATGCGGAGAAAAAGCGGAAGAATATTTGAGAGAAAATGAAATCATTTCCCCGGAAGAACTGTGGGAAAAACTTTGTATATATGCCGGGGAAACCGTGGAACAAACACCGGAAATGTTACCTGTCCTGAAACAGGCGGGAGTTGTGGATTCCGGAGGAAAGGGATTGTTTTATATCTTTGAGGGAATGAAAAATTCACTAATGAACATTTCTCCGAAAAACATCCCTGTAAAAGAAAAAAATATTGAGAAAAAGAATAAAAAACAAGATAAATCAGATATTGAATTTTCATACTGCACCGAATTTATTATCAGGAAAAATAATAATAAATCTTCCTCTTTCCTCAATGATTATCTTTGCGGAATAGGGGACAGCGTTGTTGTGGTTGACGATAAAGATATAATTAAAATTCATGCTCATACAAATGAACCTCATCTTGCATTGCAAACGGGATTATCCTACGGAGAATTGACGGATATCAAAATAGAAAATATGCGTTTGCAAAATGAAAATTTTATCGGCAATAAAACGGAAAGAAAAAAATACGGATTTGTCTGTGTTGTCTGCGGTGAAGGTCTGGAAAAAATATTCAGAGAAATCGGAGCGGACAAAATCGTTACCGGCGGTCAGACAATGAATCCCAGCACAGAGGAAATACTTGAAGCGGTTAATTCTCTTGATGCGGAGTGTATTTTTATTCTACCGAATAATAAAAATGTAATGCTTTGTGCTCAACAGGTGAAAAATCTGACAGATAAAAAAGTTGAGGTTATCTGTACCGAAAACATCCCTCAGGGCATAAATGCCATGATAAATTTTGATGAGGACTTGAAACCGGATGAAAATATTGATAAAATAGTATCATCATTACAAAATGTGAAAACAGGTTTCGTAACCTATGCTTCCAGAGAATCAACCGTAAACGGTAAAACAATTAAAAAGGGAGAAATACTTGCCATGGGAAACGGTTTGGTTTATGATATGGAAAAGACTCCCGAAAAAGCATGTATGAAGGTTGCGGAAAAACTTGTTGAGGGAGAAAATCCGTCCTTTATTACGGTTTACAGAGGCAGAGATGCGGATGAAAAAGAATCCGAACTGCTTTGTGAGGAATTAAAGAAAAAATATTCATCTGATACAGATGTGAATGTTGTGTACGGAGGTCAGCCGATTTATTATTATATAATTTCTGTTGAAAAATACGGAGAGTAAAATGGATATAAAAACCGATATCAGATACCTTAAAGGTGTGGGTGAAAAAAGAGCGGAGCTTTTTCAAAAGTTGGGGATAAAAACGGTGGGGGATTTGCTTGAATTTTATCCCCGTCTTTATGAGGATTGGAGTAAAATAACTCCTATCTCCAAAACTTTTTTGGGAGAAAATGCCTGCATCAGGGGCATTGTAACTTATAACCCGGAGGAAAGCAGAATACGTAAAGGACTGACTGTTTACAAAACGGGAGTTACCGACGGAGATGAAGTTTTAAAACTTACGATTTTTAATAATAAATATGCTGCGGAGGCTTTGAAGGAAGGGGAAGAATATCTTTTCTTCGGTAAAGTGGGAGGTAATATTTTCAACCGTGAAATGACTAACCCCGCTTTTGTTAAGGCGGAGGGCGGAGACAGAATACGTCCCGTTTACAGAAGCACGCAAATGCTTTCAAGCAAAATTATCGAAAAAACGGTTCGTACCGCACTTGACGGAATGAAAGAAATTACAGAGGACGCTTTACCTTATTCCGTGCGGGAAAAATATTCTTTATGTGCTGTGGATTATGCTTATGAAAACATACATTTCCCGAAATCGGATTATGATTTATCTGCGGCGAGAAAAAGACTGATTTTTGAAGAATTACTTGTTTTGCAAATGGGACTTATTCTTTTAAGAGGAAGAAACAGAAAAAAGACGGGATACATAATCAACGAAAATTATACAGAGGAATTTTGTAATTTACTTCCGTTTTCACTTACTTCAGCCCAGAGGAGAGCCATTGCCGAAGCGGTGGAGGATATGAAGAAAAGTACACCTATGAACAGGCTCGTGCAGGGTGATGTGGGTTCCGGAAAGACTGCCGTTGCGGCGGCAATAATATACAATGCGGCAAAAAACGGTTTTCAAAGTGCTTTGATGGCACCGACGGAAATTCTTGCAACACAGCATTATAATACATTAAAAAAACTTCTTGAAAACACGGGAATTGAAGTCGGTTTGCTGACAGGAGCCGTTACCGCTTCACAAAAGAAAAAAATAAAAGAAAAATTAAAAAACGGTGAAACATCCCTTATAATCGGCACTCATGCATTGATACAGAAGGATGTGGAATTTAAAAAGTTAGGACTTGTTATTACCGATGAACAGCACAGATTCGGAGTTGAACAGAGAGGAAGTTTGTCCGGTAAGGGTGAAAATCCCCATACTCTTGTAATGTCCGCAACGCCTATTCCCAGAACACTTGCTTTGATGATTTACGGAGACCTTGATGTTTCCGTTCTTGATGAATTGCCTCCCGGCAGACAGGTTACGGAAACATATAAAATCGGTTCGGATAAACGTGAAAGAGCATTCAATTATGTAAAAAAACATCTTGATAAAGGTTTACAGGCATATTTCGTCTGCCCCCTTGTAGAGGAGGGTGAAACGGAGCTTGCTTCGGCTGAGGAGGAAGCGGAAAAACTTAAAAGCGGATTTTTCAGAGATTACAGTGTGGGTTTAATTCACGGAAAAATGAAGCCTAAGGAAAAAGATGAAATAATGGAAAAGTTCTCTTCCGGAGAAATACAGATACTCGTTTCAACAACGGTTATCGAGGTTGGTGTCGATGTGCCTAATGCGGTGATTATGGTTATCGAAAATGCCGAAAGATTCGGTTTATCTCAACTTCATCAGCTTCGGGGCAGAGTGGGCAGAGGCAAAGAAAAATCAACATGTATTCTTATTTCCGATGCGGAAAATGAGGAGGCTGTTTCAAGACTTTCCGTAATGTGCAAAACCGCTGACGGATTTAAGATTGCCGATGAGGATTTAAAACTTCGAGGTCCCGGAGACTTTTTCGGAGCAAGACAACACGGCTTGCCGGAAATGAAAATTGCGGATATGTTGAAGGATGTAAAGGTTGTTGCACAGGCACAGTCCGCCGCAAAAGAAATATTGAAGAATGATCCCAAATTGACATCAGCGGAAAACAGGGGATTAAGGAAGAAAATAATATCCTTATTTGACTCTTCATCTCCCAAAGCATTTAATTAAAAAAAGCTGTCGAAATCAGTTCGGAACAAAACATTCCGAATGAAATCGGCAGCATTTTTATACGCTATCCTTTTACCGCTCCTCCGGTTACACCCTGAACATAGAATTTCTGTGTTGAAATAAATAAAATCGCTATGGGAATTGAAACGATTACCGCACCTGCGGCAAAGCGAGTGTAATAGGAGTGGATAAATTCTTTTTCAAGCATTTGGAAAAGTCCCAGTGCAACGGTGTAATTTTTATAGTTATCTCCCATTATTACCGAGGCGAAAATATAGTCTACCCAAGGTGCGGTGAACGCAGTCAGCAGTGTGTAGATTATAATGGGTTTTGACATGGGAAGGGTAATTCTGAAAAAAATACGTCCCCGTGATGCTCCGTCAAGCATGGCGGCTTCGTCAAGAGCCTTCGGAACGGTGTCGAAAAACCCTTTTGCAACGTAAAATCCCAATCCCGCACCGGAGGAATATACAAGTATGAGAGCAAGAAGCGACTGTGTTATTCCGAAAGATTTTAAAACATAATATATGGCAATCATTGACATAAATCCGGGAAACATTCCCAAAACCAGTGCAATATTCATCATGGGTTTTCTCAATTTGAAACGCAGTCTTGACATAGAATATGAGGTTGCAAGGACGTATGCGGTGGAAAGCAAACATGAGAAAACGGAAACAGTTAAGGTGTTTAAAAACCAACGTGTAAAATTAAATGTTTCGTTTTGAGTGAACAGGTTAATATAATTTTTAATTGTATAGCTTTTCGGCAGAAAATACGGGGTGAATGAGCCGGATTCTCCTCTGAATGAGGTAAGAACAATCCATAAAATCGGAAGAATCCATATCAAAGCCAACACACTTAACAGGATATATATAAACGTATTTGACGTTTTAAGTTTTGACTTTTTTCTCATTGGAAAGCCTCCTCACTTTTATATGACGGAGTTTTACGGTATGCCAGCAGAGAGAATACTGCGGAAATCACGAAAACTAAAATTCCTATTGTGGAAGCATAGCAGTAGTCTTTGCTGTCAACAGTCAATTTGTAAAGCCATGTTACAAGCAGATCCGTCTTTCCCGCCTGATAATAGTCCAGCGTAGCGGGACCGCCCTTTGTGAGAAAATAAATTACGTTGAAATTGTTGATGTTGCCGATAAACTGCGTTATTAAATAAGGTGCTGTAACAAAGAACACGTATGGCAGAGTGATACGGAAATATTGTGTTACGGGTGAAGCTCCGTCAATTCTTGCGGATTCATATAAATCTTCGGGAATATTCATAAGGATACCTGTTGTAATAAGCATGGTGTAGGGTATTCCTATCCAAAGGTTAATCAGAAGGACAAAAACTTTTGCCCATGCTCCGTTTGTCAGGAAAGGAAAATAACTTTCCGTCAATCCCCAATTTTTTAAAAGCACATTAAGAGGTCCGTTATCATCGAGAATATTTCTCATTACAAGCAGGGAAACAAATTGCGGTATGGCAATGGAGAGAACAAAAATCGTTCTGTAAAAAGATTTGAATTTTACACCCCGTTTGTTTATCAGCATGGCGAGGATCATACCTAAAATATAGTTAAATCCCGTTGCGAGAAATGCCCATGCCAGAGTCCATATCAGGACGGGCCAGAATGTTTTTCCGATGGTACTGCCTGAGAAAAGCATTGTTTTGAAATTGTCTAAGCCTATCCACGTAAACAGTTTTCCCGGAGGTTGATGATGACGGTCGAAATTTGTGAATGCAATTAAAATCATAAAGACAAGCGGTAATACCGTAAACGCCACAACGCCGATAACGGGAACTATTAACAATGTTCTTTGTAATTTTGAATCGGTATATTCTTTAATTTCTTCTATAAAACCTTTTGGTTTTTTGTTTAAATCACAGATTTTCTGAATGTGATAGGATTGCAGAATATTTGCACGCCAAATAATGATGAAAGCGGCAATGAAAAACAGAGCAAAAACTCCGTATAACAAAATCAGCATCGAGTTGTCGCCCTGTTGCAAAACGTCAATGCCTCTTTCTTCGTCAAATATCCATCCCTGTTCCTTCGTGCCTAATGTTAAAAGTCCTTTAAGGGAGGATATTCCGTTTGTAAAAAAGTAAAACAGAAATACCGCTTCCGAGAGAAGAAACAATAATCCCTTGATGATTTGTCCCCGGAAGAAATTAGAAAATCCGAATATAAGGAAGGAAAGGCGTGTAAGCCAATCCCCCTTTTTAAAAATAGTTATTATTCTTTTCAATTTAATCAGTCCTTGTTTCAGGTATGATTAATCCTTGTTATCTTTTTTGATATTGGAGAGAACGGATTCCACAAAACTGTTAAGTTTTTCTTTTAAGTTGGATTTAGTTATTGAGCCGTCAACAATTCCCGTTCCGAATGCTTCGGCAGGAGTCCAGAAATTCTGAACCTGGTCAATGGAAGTTTGCAAAACAGAATTCTGTGACTGTAAACTCAATGCGGCAACTACAGGATTTTTCGATAATGTTTTATCATCTCCGGAAAGTTCCTTGTGAGTCGGTGCGTAACTTCTTTTTTCAAATCTTGCCGTCTGTGCTTCTTTATCTGTGAGATAATCCGCAAGGAGGTGTGCTTCCTCAGGGAATTTCGTTTGGGCATTTACGCCGATAAGTTTGAAGTTTGCCATGGAAATTAAATCTCTGTCGCTTCCCAAAATCTTAACCGTGGGAAGCTTTGTAACGCCGAAATCATCACCTAAACTTTCTTTGATGTCGTCTGCATTCCATGTTCCCGAAACGGCAGAGCCTAATTTTCTTGATTTAAATCCCGCTTTGATTTTTGCATCGTCATAGTTTGCAAATTTTTTGTTTGATGCTAAATCGATCATATAATTTCCTGCGGCAACACCCATTTCATTGTTGAAATCACATTTCTTCGGGTCTGTGCCGTCATCACCGAAAAGTTTACAGCCTGCGGTGAAAAAGAATGATGAGTTATACCAGCCGTCATTCATTTTCATTGCAAAGTTAGTAATGTCAGAAGCGGTTTGCTTTTCCATGATTTTTTCAAGAGATTTTACTTCATCTTCGTTGAAAATTGCCTTGTCATAATAGAGGAAAAATGTGTCCGAGGTTACGGGATAAGCGTATAAATCATTGCCGATTGTTGCGGCATCTACAGAGGTTTCAATGTTTCTTAATTTGATTTTATCTATATTTGACGTAATTCTGTATAATGCACCGGCATTTTTAAGGGTTGCTATCTGGTCGCTTGCAAAACTGAAAACATCTGCCGCTTCAGATACATCTTTAAGAATTTCTTTTGAGGCATTGTCTTCGCCTACAACGCTTAATGTGATATCCCATTTTTTGTCCTTATGGTCTGATTTGAATTTTTCAATCAGTTCTTTCAGCATGGGTTGGTCATCCTGTGAACCCCATACTTTTAAGGTAACGGTTTTGTTTGAATTACCTTTATTACCGTTGTTTAAGGTTCCGGTATTTTTTCCGCCGCAGGCTGAAAGTCCGATGGTCAGAATGGTTAAAACTAAAATTGCAGAAATTATTTTTTTCATTTTTTTCTGTCCTTCCTGTATTATATTCTTTTGCCCGAATCAACATCAAAAAACATACTTTCCGTCATATTCGGACTGATAATAATATCTTTGCCTTCCTTTTCCGAAAACAAAGAATTATATTTGCAGATAATCTTATTATTTCCAATCATAATATGAATATACGAGCTGTCGCCTAACAGTTCCGTAATAATAATTTTTCCCGAAAGAGTTTTTCCCACCTCTTTAATATTTACAACATTGATATTTTCCGGACGTATTCCGAGAGTAACGGATTTTCCGATATAGTTTTCCAAATTCGGAGAAATGATTTCTTTGGGTATGATAAGTTTTTCTTCACCGATTTTTGCATATAAAAAATCATTTTCTCTGATTATTTCGCAGTCAATAAATCCCATTTGCGGAGAACCGATAAAACCTGCTACAAAACTGTTGCAGGGGTTTTTATAGAGATTTTGCGGTGTGTCCACCTGTTGAACATATCCGTCTTTCATAACCACTATTCTGTCGCCCATTGTCATGGCTTCAGTCTGGTCGTGGGTAACGTAAACAAAAGTTGTACCTAATTTATTGTGAAGATTTTTGATTTCCGTTCTCATTTGAGTACGCAGTTTTGCATCAAGGTTTGACAAGGGTTCATCAAGCAGGAAAACGGAAGGGTTTCTTACCATTGCTCTGCCCAATGCCACACGCTGACGTTGACCTCCGGAAAGTGCTTTCGGCTTTCTGTCAAGGAGTTTTTCAATGTCAAGACTTTTTGCCGCCTGATAAACTTTTTCTTTTATTTCCTCTTTCGGTACTTTTTTCATTTCCAGTCCGAATGCCATATTTTTATATACGCTCATGTGGGGGTACAGTGCATAATTCTGAAAAACCATGGCAATATCTCTGTCCTTCGGAGGGACATCGTTTACAAGGCGGTTATTGATGTATAATTCTCCGGAACTGATATCTTCAAGTCCTGCTATCATTCTCAATGTCGTTGATTTTCCGCATCCGGAGGGACCTACAAGAATTACAAATTCTTTATCCTCGATTTCCAGAGAAAAATCATGTACGGCAACATAACCGTTTTCGTATGCTTTTCTCACATTTTTAAAGATTATTTCTGCCATTCTTATTTCTCGCTTTCAAAAGTTTTCAAATACTTCTTAAGGTATTATTGCCAAAGATAACCGTGTTTTATACAATTGATTTTTATTGCACTATGTGATAAACTAATTCCGGAGGTGGAAAAAATGAATGAGAAAATTAAAGAATTAAGAGAAAAAGCAATGAATCTGCCTCTTACTCCCGGTGTTTATCTTATGAAGAATAAAAGCGGAGAAATAATATATGTCGGTAAGGCGAAGGCTCTGAAAAACAGAGTCAGTTCCTATTTCGGCTCTCAGAAAAATATGATGGCAAAGGTTATTAAAATGGTTGAAAATGTTGACCGTTTTGATTATATTCTTACGGATAGTGAGTTTGAAGCCTTGGTGCTGGAATGCAGTCTGATAAAACAATATATGCCGAAATACAATATTCTTCTTAAAGATGACAAGGGGTATCATTATATTAAGGTTACAAAGGGTGAGTATCCCGTATTATCTTCCGCCATGCAAAAACTTGATGACGGTGCAACATATATCGGTCCGTACACAAGTTCCTTTGTTGTAAAGGAAGCGGTGGATGCGGCTAAAAAGATTTTTAAACTTCCCCAATGCTCAAAGGTTTTTCCGAGAGATATAGGAAAGGGCAGACCTTGTTTGAATTATTATATATCTCAATGTTCTGCTCCCTGTGCAAAAAAAATAAGAAAAGAGGAATACAGAGAAAGTGTAAAGGATGCTCTTGATTTCCTTATGAAAAACGGCAGTGATGAAGCAATCGGTGAAATGAAAAAGGAGATGCTTCAGGCTTCGGAAGATCTTGATTTTGAAAGAGCTGCAAAACTGAGAGACAGAATAAACGCATTTACAAGAATTAACGATAAGCAAAAGGTTATTACAGAGGATAAAACCGAGCAGGATGTTTTCGCTATCTCAAAAAGCGGAGAAAAAGCATGTCTTATGGTGCTTCGTTTTTCGGGCGGAAGACTTTGCGACAGCGAATATTTTATGATTGAAGCGGAGGATTTGTCTGAGGCAAGATATGAAATTTTATGTTCGTATTATTCAATGAGGGACAGAGTACCTCCGAAAATTCTGCTTGACGGTGAAGTTAAGGATGAAGAACTTCTTTTACAATGGTTAAATGAAAAAAGAGGAAAAAGCGTTGCCGTTTGTTATCCGCAAAGGGGAGGAAACGCAAAACTTGTTGAAATGTGCAGAAGTAATGCCGCAGAAAAACTTGCTCAAAGTATGGGATACCATGGAAAAGAAATTGCCGCCCTTGATGAACTTTCAAAACTTTTGGGAATACCGGGTGCGGAATATATCGAATCCTATGATATTTCCCATACTGCGGGAAGCGATAATGTGGCAGGTATGGTGGTATTTCAAAACGGCGTACCGCTTAAAAAAGCATATAAGCGTTTTTCCGTAAAGGGATTTGAGGGACAGGACGATTACGCATCAATGGCAGAGGTTCTTGAAAGAAGATTTAATCATTATTTTGAGGAGAAGGACAGCGGTGAAGGTTTCGGAAGATTGCCCGACCTTATTTTGCTTGACGGCGGACAGGGACAGGTGAATGCCGTAAAACCGGTTTTGGAAAAGATGAATATTCAGGTTCCGCTGTTCGGTATGGTCAAGGATTCAAAGCACAGGACAAGAGCCATCGCAACCGGCGGCGGAGAAATTGCCATAAATTCAACAAGACGTGCCTTTACCCTTGTTTCACAAATTCAGGAGGAGGT
>JAZUKF010000013.1:0-8076 GCA_045643165.1 Acutalibacteraceae bacterium
TGGCAAAAGCATTGCTTTTGACGGAGGGATTGTAATATTTAAATATAATTTAAACCGAAATTATTATCTGTTATTTATTATCTGTTATCTATTATCTCAATAAAATAGGGGTATGCCGTCCTCGGCATACCGTGAAAGAAATCAAATTAAATAATCACAAAAAGGCGGTTATAAAAGAAAAACTTTCTTTTACAACCGTCTTTTAATATTATATTTGAATTTAACAGTGCTGTTGACTTTACTTATTGATTATTTTTTCACCGTCAAAAATTATTATTCCCTGACCGTTACCGGTTTTCTTCCCAGCTTTAAGCCAATCGGCAAATGCGGCACGCATTTTTGTATCACGGGGCAATTCATCCGCAGGCTTGTCGGCATCCGCACCGAAAACTCTCCAGGCATCACCGAATTCATATTTTTCCGTGAATTGAAGAATATCAAAATCGTCAATAAATTTAATGACATTTGACTGCGGATGAAGGATATTCTTGTTTCCGGGGAAAAGAAGCCATGACGAACATTCAAAAATAACATTATCACCCTTGAATAAATGCTTATAAAATTTGTATGCCTTTTTGTAGGAATCATAACGCACTTCATCGGTAAGGGGAACACCGCTTGAGGGGATATGCATACCGATAGTTACATCTCCGTGTTTGACTTCCACACCGTTCTTTTTGTAACTTCTGTGGCTGAAATCCCAAATTTCATATTCAAATCTGCCCAGTTTAAAT
Source organism: Acutalibacteraceae bacterium (assembly GCA_045643165.1). GTDB lineage: Bacteria > Bacillota > Clostridia > Oscillospirales > Acutalibacteraceae > SIG575. Next base: position 735 of record JAZUKF010000013.1, read on the forward strand.
CTTTCAAGATAATAAAATCCCATAAACCAGCCTTCAACGAATGTACCCCAAACGCCCTTGCACTGCATACATTCATCAAGTTTGCATTTAATGTCGCTTAAACTGTCCCAGAATATTTCCTCATCAATGTTTTTCTTCTTGTATCTTTTAAACATTGTTTCCGCACTGTTGAGCAGTACAATGAAATTAAGACTGTAAATATTATATCCCAACTTGTCGGCAACCTTTTGAAGTCTCGGGGCAAAGGAGTCAAAATTCTTTTTTCTGATGGCTTTAAAAGTATGGATCTTATCCATTTCTTTATTGATATCTTTATCGGCAAGTATTTTTTCTTCTATTTCGCAAAAATATTTTTTCGCTTCATCAGTAAAATCCAACTTGTCCATAACAAGTTTCGGAAAATCATAATTTGTCATTTTGTTTACCTCCCTAATTTACCTTACAACCCTTGCACCGGCACCTTTGACAATATTTTCAACCTCTTTAAGGCTTGCACATGAGGTATCACCGGGTGTAGTCATAGCCAATGCACCGTGAGCAACGCCATAATTTACGGCGGTTTGTGCATCGTCATAAGTCATAAGTCCGTATATAAGACCGGAAGCGAATGAATCACCGCCGCCCACTCTGTCATAAATCTCAAGACCGGGGAGGGAAAGACCGTTGTAAACTTTTCCGTCAGCATAAACCATGGCACTCCAATCGTTGACGGTGGCGGTTTTAACAGTACGGAGAGTTGTGGCGATAACTTTAAAATTCGGATATGTTTTGCACACTTCACCTAACATTTTTACATAGCCGTCAATGTTAAGTGATTTAAGGTTCTCGTCATTTCCGTCGATCTCAAATCCGAGACAGGCGGTAAAATCCTCTTCATTTCCTATCATAACGTCAATATATTTTGCTATTTCCTTATTGACCGCCTGACATTTTTCCTTACCTCCGATATCGTTCCAAAGAGAGGGACGGTAGTTAAGGTCATAGGAAACGATCGTACCGTATTTTTTAGCGGTTTTAACCGCTTCGATAACAACTTCTGCGGTTGAATCGGAAAGTGCGGCAAATATTCCGCCGGTATGAAGCCAACGAACTCCCAGAGTACCGAAAATATAGTCCCAGTCAATATCACCGACTTTTAATTGAGAAACGGCGGTATTTCCTCTGTCGGAAACACCTACGGCACCTCTGATGCCGAAACCTCTTTCGGTGAAATTCAGTCCGTTCCTTACGGTTCTGCCCACACCGTCATATTTTTTCCATTGAATAAGGGAAGTGTCAACACCGCCCTGAAGGATGAAATCTTCGGCAAGACGTCCCACTTCGTTGTCGGCAAAGGCGGTTACAACGGATGTTTTAAGTCCGAAGCAACGTCTTAAACCTCTGGCAACATTATATTCTCCGCCGCCTTCCCATACACGGAAGGTGCGGGCATTTTTAATTCTTGAATCACCGGGATCAAGACGAAGCATAACCTCGCCTAATGAAAGCATATCGAATGTACAGTCTTCTTTTTTCTTTAAATTCAAAAGCATTTTTATTTCCCCTTAAATTATTTGATTTCAGCAAGAATTGTATGAAGAGCATCGGAAGCGACTTTAAATGATTCTTCAAGAGAAGCGTAGGTATAATCCTCTTTCAGCCTGTCCGCAATTCCGCCTTTACCTTCAAGTTTGTTCATGCCGTCAAAAACGGTAAGATGAGGTTCGAGTGTTAAAAATCTGTCGCCCTCTTTTTCGTTAAAGAGAGTGAGAAGTTCTTTTATTTTTCCGTCGCCCTTACCTGCGGGAACAACTTTTCCGTCCTTATAGAAGCAGTCTTTAACGTGCATATAGTCAATATAAGGAGCAAGTGATTTATAGGCAGGGATAATGTCAACTCCGCATTGGATGAAGTTTGCGGGATCGAAAACGCCCTTGATTTTTCCTTCAAATGTTTTGAGGATGTCAAGACAATACGTATCTTTATCACCGTAAATACCTTTTTCGTTTTCGTGGCAACACCAGATGTTGCTTTTCAAAGAATAATCTGCAAATTTTTCAAGTTTTTCAAAAACGTCATCACGGAAATCCTCACGTTTCTGTCCATCTTTAAAATAGAAACTGAACATACGTATTCTTTCCGTACCGAGAATACAGGCGTTTTCAACGCCTCTTTTGAATATTTCAAAATGAGAATTAAAATCATCCTCGATGTTTATTTTACCGAAGGGAGAACCGATTGCGGAAACTCCGATACCGTTGTCATCTAAAATTTTTCTCAGTTCTTTACACTGTTCGGCAGTATATTCGGAAATATTACCGTGGTCAAGACCTCTGAGTTCGGAGTGAGTAAGATTGTTTTTCTTCAAAGCGGAAATTTGATTTAAAATGCCTCCGCCTGCTTCATCCGAGAAAGCAGAAAGAATAAAGTTTGCCATAATTATGTACCTCCAAAATTATATAAAAAATTATATCATACTGAATTATAATGATTTTATACGGTTACGTCCTTCTTTCCAGAAAACGGCACCGATAAAGCATACCGAAGCCCCCAGAACGGCAACAATAAGCCAGGAAATAATAGTTGCATTCCAGCCTTTATGCTCTGCAAGATAACCTATCAGGAAACTTGAAATTGCCGCAGATATGTAGGAGCATGAATTAAGAAAACCGGAAACCGAACTTGAACGTCCGATTGATGAAAAATGCATGGGAATAATAGTAAGGAACATATTATTTGCACCCAGCATTGTGGATGTGGAAATTGCAATAAGAATAACCGCAAGGATCACGCTGTATTTTCCGAAAAGGAAAAGACATCCGATTGAAACACAACAGCAACCGAAAAGAACGGCACTTGTTGTCATCTCATTTTTGATTTTCTTTTCAAGGAACTGTGCAACATACGCACCGGAAAGATTTACGATCGGCAGAATTATAGCCGAAAGTGAAGCGGTGGAAGGGGACACACCGAAAAATTCCGTTACATAGGTGGGAACCCAATCGGTAACGCCGTCTTTGATAATACCGTTAAAAAGAATACCGATTACGGTAAAAATCAAACCTGTTGAAAGAATACATGTTGCAAGACCGACTTTGCTTTTGACCGAATTTGATTTTGTTTCGCTTTTATATTCATATTCTGTTTTGTATTCGGTAATATCATTTATGTATTTGCCGTTGGCACGTATGCCGAGATACCATATTATCGAAGTGATTATCAAACAACTTCCGCAAACAAAAAAAGTAATTCTCCAATTAAAATATTTCAGACAAAACCATGAAATTCCGTAAGAAATAATGGTACCTGTGGGAATTGTCAAAGAAATATTTGTTCCTGCTTTTTCGTGATTTTCTTTCGGGATCCAATCGGAAAGGGCTTTCACAATGGGTGCCCAAAGCATGGAATTGAAAAGTCCGTTTATGCACCAGAAAACAAGAAGCAGATAAGTGCTTGAACATAATCCCATGGATATATTGGCAATTCCCGCACCTAAAAGACCTATTGAAATCATATATTTCGGTGAAATTCTGTCGCCTAAAATACCGCTGATAAACTGACCTGAACCGTAACAAATCAAATATCCTGTGGAAATCGTACCGCCGAAAGTTTTGCTCATACCGATTGCGGAGCAGATTTCGGTAATACTTGTGGAAAATCCTTTTCTTCCGATATAACTTACGGAATAGGCAAGCAGGCAAAGAAGAAAAATCCTTTTTGCACCTGCGGAAAAATCATACTTTTGCAATTCTTTTTTCAATTTTATCTTCCTATCATATTTTCGGGGTAAGTTTTATTTTCGACCATTTTTGCGATGGACTCAACAACATTTTGTCTGTCCTCTTTATATGTAACGCCGAACCATTTATCGTCAGTTGTCAAAACATCAACAGTACATTTCTTTTCATTGAGAATATCCGAAACAACGAAGGGAAGGAAAAATTCCGCTTTAAGAGGATTATCCTTAACCGTGTCCATAAAAGCAGGGAAACGGTTGTTTATCTCATCCAAAAATTTCGGAGGAAATCCCCAGCAGTTCATTGAAGCAATGCTGTTTTCACTGAGGTCGATCCAGTTTTCACCGTCATCGGTATATTGAACATTGCCGTTATTTCTCATGATTTTAGTTCTTTCCACAACTTCGATAAGCTGACCTTTATCATCGACTTTGCAGATACCTCTTGAAACATGACCGTTTTCGGTAAGTGTGTTTTTGAGGATAAATCCCACCATGCAGAAGGGTAGAACGGGATTGCCGAAATCGGTTTTTTCCATCCAGTCGCTTAATTTTTGAAATGCTTCTCTGCCGTAAAAGTCATCGGAATTTATAACTGCGAAGGGTTCCTTTACCGTACCGAGGCAGGAGAGAACGGCATGTGCCGTGCCCCATGGTTTTACACGTCCTTCCGGAACGGAATAACCTTCGGGTATATTATCGAGATTTTGGAAAACATATTCGGTTTTAACGATTTTTTCTATTCTGTTACCGATTGCTTCACGAAAAGCCTCTTCGTTTTCCTTTTTAATAATAAACACAACTTTGTTAAAGCCTGCTTTAACGGCATCGTAGATTGAATAGTCAATAATCAAAGCACCGTCGGGACCGATAGGATCAATCTGTTTAAGACTGCCGTAACGGCTGCCCATACCTGCCGCCATAATGACAAGAGTTTTATTCATAACATACAATTCCTCTCTTAAAAAATTTATACAATATATTATACTGTTTTCATTTATATAAAGCAAGTAATTTTTTAAGAAAATTAAATTATGTGAGATATAAAAAATTTTTTTAATTTACTCTTGACTAATCATATAGTCTTGTGATATAATCTACATAAATTGAAATGCTTGTTTAAGCGGAAATGATACATTTTGTATCTGACTTGGAGAATTTGAGAGTAAAGTCGTGGCAATATGCTGACCGTTCCGCAGGAAACAGACTCGGTTTGTCGTTTCTGTTAGTGTGGTCGTGTGGCTTTTTATTCTCCTATTTTATATACGTTTCATTTTAAGCGGTTTTTCCGCTGATTTGTTGTCGTATTTTTTATAGAGATTTTTAAAGCCCATTTAATTATGGGCTTAATTTTATTTAAACGGAGTGATTTTAAATGAATGAAGTTTTACTCGTAGGCTTAACTTTTGTATGCTCGGTAATCGCATTGCTTTTCGCATTGTTTACCGCAAAAAAAGTTATGAAGTTTTCCGAGGGTACGGAAAAAATGCAAAAGATTTCCGCTGCCGTAAGAAAAGGTGCAAATGCTTATCTTAAAAGACAATATACGATTGTTGCGATTTTCTTTGCATGTATGTTCCTCATTTTAGGTATCATGGCACTTTGCAAAATGCTTACGCCCTTTGTACCCTTTGCATTTATTACAGGCGGATTTTTCAGCGGACTTTCCGGTTTTATCGGAATGAAGATTGCCACATCTGCCAACGCAAGAACGGCAAATGCCTGCCGTGAAGGTCTTAACAGAGGACTTCGTGTTGCGTTTTCCGCAGGTTCCGTTATGGGATTTACCGTTGTAGGTCTCGGACTTCTTGATATTTCCATTTGGTTTGCATTACTTAAATTTGTATTTAAACTTGAACTTTCCGATATTACAAGTGCAATGCTTACATTCGGTATGGGTGCAAGTTCAATGGCTCTTTTCGCCCGTGTCGGCGGCGGTATCTTCACAAAGGCTGCCGATGTCGGTGCTGACCTTGTAGGTAAAGTTGAAGCCGGTATTCCCGAAGATGATCCGAGAAACCCCGCTGTTATTGCCGATAACGTAGGTGATAACGTAGGCGACGTTGCCGGTATGGGTGCTGACCTTTATGAATCCTATGTCGGATCCGTTATTTCCGCATCCGCTCTCGGTGTTGCGGCATTCGGCGGAAACAACGTAAGTGCCGTTGCAATTCCCATGGCTTTGGCAGCACTTGGTGTTATCATTTCGATCATCTGCTCATTCTTTGTAAGAACAGGTGAAAGCACTGACCAGAAAACACTTCTTAAAGCCCTTCGTAAAGGTACAAATACAAGTGCGATTTTAATTGCGGTTCTTGCTTTCCCCCTTGTATGGTTCGTACTCGGTAAGGAAAATATTTCCGCATATTTCTCAATTATATCCGGTCTTATCGCAGGTGTTCTTATCGGACTTTCAACTGAATACTTCACATCCGATACTTATAAACCCACAAAAAATCTTGCTTCCAAGAGTAAGACAGGTTCCGCAACGGTTATCATCGGCGGAACAAGTCTCGGAATGCTTTCAACCGCACTTCCCATATTTATTATTGCAGTATGTGTTCTTGCCGCTTATTCATTTGCAGGCGGTTTTGATAACCCCGCTCAGGGCTTGTACGGAATTTCCATTGCCGCAGTAGGTATGCTTTCAACTCTCGGTATAACTCTTGCAACCGATGCATACGGTCCCGTTGCGGATAACGCAGGCGGTATTGCTCAGATGGCAGGTCTTCCCGAAGAAGTCAGAGAAAGAACAGATGCTCTCGACTCTCTCGGAAATACAACTGCCGCCACAGGTAAAGGTTTTGCAATCGGTTCAGCCGCATTGACAGCACTTGCTCTTGTTGCTTCTTATAAAGAAAAAATCGGCGAAGCTCTTACACATCTCGGCAAGAGTGAAGTAATTGATATCAATTTGATGAATCCAACAGTTCTTGTAGGTTTGTTTATCGGTGCATGTCTGCCCTTCGTTTTCTCCGCTCTTACAATGAATTCTGTAGGTAAAGCCGCAGAAAGCGTTGTTGTGGAAGTCCGCAGACAGTTTAAGGAAATCAAAGGACTTATGTCCGGCGAAGCAGATGCAGATTATGCTTCATGCGTTGACCTTTGCACAAAATCAAGCCTTCATGAAATGATTCTTCCCACCATTGTTGCAATAGTTGTACCCATTGTTACAGGTCTTGTTCTCGGATTTAACGGCGTTATCGGAATGTTGTCCGGTGCAACTGTAACAGGCTTCCTTCTTGCAATCTTTATGTCCAACTCAGGCGGAGCATGGGATAATGCGAAGAAATATATCGAAGCGGGTAACTTCGGCGGAAAGGGAAGCGACGCTCATAAAGCAACGGTTGTAGGTGATACGGTAGGCGATCCTTTCAAAGATACTTCCGGTCCTTCAATCAATATCCTTATAAAGCTTCTTTCAATGGTATCAATCGTATTTGCACAGCTCGTTGTTGCATTCCATATTTTCTAAAATCAACGATTTAATAAACGTCTGATGAAGAACGCTCTCTTTTTGAGGGCGTTTTTCTGATTTCATAATGTATGATGCATATTTCATAACAATGTAGGAAACGGTCTTGACCGTTCCGCAAAATATAATCCATACCGAAATTATTTTCTGTT
>JAZUKF010000014.1:0-21626 GCA_045643165.1 Acutalibacteraceae bacterium
ACAGGCAGAGATCTTTGCGGTGAATACATATACTATATGGAAGAAGTCCTCAATAAAGCCGGTTTCAACCTGATGTTCATCAATGGTGCCATTGCGGGAATTTATATGGCAAGAGGTGTAACGGGAGACGGAGTCGAAACCGTTCACCGTTATGAGGAATCTCAGCGTTACGGCCGTGAGTTAGGCAGAATTGTTCTTGCTCTGACCATGACAAAAGACGAAATTCTCAAGGATGATTTTATCTCCAATAATAAAACAATTCAGGAAGAAATTTCAAAATTACAAAATCCCGAATCATATACAATCTGGTATAAAAACTGGACTCCTACAACGGAAACAACCGTTGACCCTATTCTTAATATCAGAAATAAAGAAATAAAAATCCCCGTTACCAATCCGCTAATCTGTGCGGTGGGTAAACTCAACATGGCAAACTACAATATCGTTAAATCGGGTGATGATTACTACGTTTATACGGAAGTAGGTTATCTGGAAATCGGAAAAAGCATGAAGGTAGTTCTCGCTCCCGGTGAAATCTGTTCCGACCTTATTTACGGCGGCGGCTCTCTTACTGCGGCAGGCTCATTTACGGGTACCGATTTCGGTTTACCAAGTGCAAAGGATATTTTCGGTGAAGGTACCGTTGCCTTCGGTCTTGCCAATGATGCTCTGGGATATATCGTACCCGACAACGATTATTCTATGGCAATTATAGAATCTCTTGTGGATTTAGGTGAAGGTGAAAACCATTATCACGAACTTATTTCCATGGGAAAATATGCAGCCTCATGTGTAATAAACGGCTATATTGAAATTGCAAAAGAACTCGGAATTACAAAATAAATATTATTTTTGAGAGGATGATTGAAAATGAAAAAATCATATAAAATTATTTCAGTTTTACTTCTCGTTTGTATGATATTCTCCATGGGAACAGTTGCTTCCTTTGCGGCGGACGATGAGTCAAAATATGTTGCAACATTTAAAATTGACACAGGTACCGATACCGCATCAAAAGGTCAACTTGTTACCGTCAACGTTAAACTGAAAACAAATTATTATATTTACGCAATATCACTTCCCGTGATTTATGATGCAACCGTATTTGAAGTGCAGAACACTTCCTCTGTACTCAACTCGTTCCTCACCTTTAAAGGAAGCCTTGCGGGGAAATATATTACAAACGGCAACTGGAAATCTCCGGATACTCTTTATTCAAACAGAAACTCAAATCCGGAATACTGGAACAAGACGGAAACGAAAAATAAATATAAAATTCTTACCGCCTCATGGACTCCGGATTCCACAAAATCCACTAAAACGGTAAAACTTACAAATGAAGAAACGATTGTATCATTCGTTCTCAAAGCAACCGCTTCTGTCAGCGATATGTCAAAAAGAATTTTCATCAATAAAGATTTCCTTAAAACAAAAACTTTTCCCGGCGGAAATCTCTTTGTAGGCAGAAGCAAAACAGAAACATTAAACACATCGGAAGTGGTAACCGTCGGACAGACAATAAATGTTGATGCATCCATTGATACAAATGTCAATACCGACTCAGGCGATATTTCAATCAATTTCAGAAAAACCGCCAATCTTAAAGACAAACTTATTTCTTCTTTTTCCGGTAAAACCGTTGAATGGACTTCCTCCGACGGAAATGTTGTGGCGGTTGATGACAACGGCAATATCAAAGGTACCGGAATCGGTTCGGCAAGAATTATTGCCTCCTCCTCTGACGGAAGAATTACTCAGACATTTAATGTTAAGGTAAGTTATTCAATTTTCCAATGGTTCATTGTCATTGTACTTTTCGGATGGATATGGTATAAATAATTAAAATTTTCGGGACTGTCGCATTTGACAGTCCTTTTTTGTATAAAAATTATTATATAAAAAACATAAAAACCATTGAATATTGTCTGAAAATATAGTAAAATGATATTATTGATAAAAAAATAAGTTATTATGGTATTGATGATTTATGAAAAATAAAAAAACAAAAATCATTATGGTAACCGGCGTTGTTATCTGTGCTTTGCTTATCGGCTTTTTTGCAGTAATTGATTACGTGAATTCTTCAAAAAAATATGAAGACTCCGCCGTTTTGATGGGTGCGGTTGTCAGCCTGAAAATCAACGGAAAAAACGCCGAAGAAACCGGCAAAAAAATAAATTCAAGAATTGCTCAGATTGAATGTAACGAAATATCAAGAAAAATTGAAAATTCCGAAATATCAAAACTTAATAAATTTAAAAAAATCACAACCGATAACAAAAAAATAATCGACTATCTGAACGAAAGTTTGAAAATATGCAATGACAGTAACGGAGCTCTTGATATTTCCGTAGGTGCTCTTACGGATTTATGGAATGTAGGTGAAGAAAATTTTGTTCTTCCGAAAGAAAGTGCTGTCTCCGAAAAATTAAAATCAGTTGATTATTCAAAAATTAAAATCGAAAGTAACAGTATAGAAATTGATGAAAATCAATCTCTCGATTTAGGCGCGGTTGGAAAAGGAATTGCCTGCGACGAAGCAAAAGAAATTTTAGAAAAAAGCGAAATTGATGATGCAATAATTTCTGTGGGCGGAAGTATCCTTCTTTGGAATAAAGATAACTCGGATAACAATACATTTAATGTAGGCATCCGTAATCCTTTAGGGAACGATTCGGATTACATGGCAATTTTAAAACTTAATAACTGTTGTGTTTCCACATCGGGAAATTATGAAAAATATTCCGTTGTAAACGGCAAAAAATATCATCACATCATAAATGCCGAAACAGGATATCCTGCGGAAAATGATTTGTTATCCGTAACCGTTGTATGTTCTTCCGGTCTTGACAGCGACGGACTTTCAACAGCCTGTTATGTTTCGGGCTATGAAAAAAGTTTAAAACTTCTGAAAAAATATAATGCCGAAGCAGTGTTTATTTTTAAGAACAAAACAGTAAAAATTACAGAGGGAATAAAAAATAAATTCACATTGGAAAATAATGATTTTTCTTTAATAAAATAATATGGAACGAAAACTTATTTCAAAAAATGATATTTTACTTCTGACAATTCTTTTTGTTTTATGTTTGGGGTTGCTGATTGTTTTCAGACACGGAAACGATAAAAAAACAGCAACAATATACTTTAATAATGATATTGTGGAAACAGTAAATCTTTCGGAAAATACAGAGAAAAAAATTATCAAAACCGGTTCGGAAGGAAAATGTATAATTTGCTGTGAAAATAATGAAATTTATTTTCTTTCAAGCGATTGTCCGGATAAACTCTGTGTTAAAAGCAAACATCTTTCAAAAAACGGTGATTTTGCCGCATGTCTTCCTCAAAAGGTTGTAATAACCGTTAGTTCAAAGCATAAAAACGATTCGCCGGACATAATTTCATACTGATTTATGAACATGAAAATTTCAACTCAGAAAATTGCACTGATGGGGATTCTCGGAGCACAGGCTCTTGCCCTGTCGTTTATGGAAAATTTAATACCCACCATGCCCTTTCTCCCTCCGGGAGTAAAACTCGGACTTGCAAATATCGTAACAATGTTCTGTGCCGGCACAATGGGATTTATCCCCGCAATGATAATTACCGTTTTAAAAAGCGGATTTGCTTTTTTGACAAGAGGTGCCACCGCCTTTATGATGAGTTTCGGCGGCGGATTGTTAAGCACAGTCGCCATGTGTGTTTTAGTCAGAAAAAGCAAGAAATTTTTCGGATATATCGGAATTGCGGTAATCTCCGCAATTTGTCATAATATCGGTCAGTTATCTGTATCAATTCTTATCTCAAAAACAACGGCCATGCTTTATTATACCCCCGTTCTTCTCATTTCCGGAATTATAACCGGAGTATTGACAGGAGTAATATTAAAAACAATAATGCCGTTATTAAATAAACAAAGAAAATTTTTCAACAAAGGGAGCTGAAAAGATGCACGAAAAGAAAATAAGCGGTGTATTAACTGCGGTAAAAAAAGTGCGTGGAGGCGTTTCGGTAGATCATAACAAGAATACCGCCGACCTTCCTGCTCTTCGTATTGCCCCGCCGCAAAAGGTGGTTCTTCCCATGCAGCAGCATATCGGTGCTCCGTGCGAACCCACCGTAAAAGTGGGAGATACCGTTTCCGTAGGGCAGGTAATCGGCGACAGCGACAAATTTATTTCCGCACCGATTCACGCATCAATTTCCGGAACGGTTGTTTCCGTGGCAGATGCCGCATTACCCGGCGGTAACATCTCAAAAAGTGTTACCATTGAAAGCGACGGGGAAATGCGAAATTTTGAAGAACCCCATGAAATTAAAATAGCAAATAAAGAAGACCTGATTAAAGCGGTACGTGCTTCGGGATTAGTAGGTCTCGGAGGTGCGGGATTTCCGTCCCATGCCAAACTTTCGGTACCTGCCGATAAACACATTGATACTCTTGTTGTCAATGCCGCAGAATGTGAACCTTACATAACGGTTGACTACCGTGAATGTCTTGATAATTCCGAAAACATTCTCAACGGAATAAACATTGTACGTGAAATGCTGGATATCAAAAATGTGGTAATAGCAATCGAGGATAACAAACCTCAGGCATTTAAAGTGCTTAAAGATATTGCCGATGAATTCCGTGTTAAAGACAATGTAAAATTGATGACTCTTAAATCTGTCTATCCTCAGGGTGCGGAAAAAATGATGGTTCAGTCCGCAACAGGACGACGTGTTCCTCCCGGAAAACTTCCGGCAGATGTAGGATGTATCGTAATGAACGTCGGAAGCGTTGCTTTCATCTCAAGGTATCTGAAAACAGGCCGTCCCCTTGTAAGCCGTTCATTAACAGTTGACGGCTCTGCAATAGCCGAACCGAAAAACGTACGTGCTCCCATCGGAACAAAAATACAGGATATTCTTGATTTTTGCGGCGGATTTAAAAGCGAACCCGTAAAAATTCTTACAGGCGGTCCCATGATGGGCATTGCAATAATCAGTACAGATGCCCCCATCCTTAAAAGCAACAATGCTTTGCTCGCTTTTTCAGAGGATGATATGATAACAAAACTTGAAAGGGACTGTATCCGTTGCGGAAGATGTGCCGCAGCCTGTCCCATGAGCCTTGTACCCACAAATATCGAAAGATATGCAAAAACGGGTGATGCCGAAAAATTATCGAAAATCGGTGTCGGCGTATGTATGGAATGCGGAAGCTGTGCTTTCTCCTGTCCGGCAGGAAAACCTCTTGTTCAATATATGCGTCTTGCAAAGGCAGTTGTAAGGGAGGCAAACAAAAAATGAACGAAAACAAAAAATTTACGGTAAGTGCTTCACCCCATACCTTTTCAAAGGATACTGTTACAAGAATAATGCTTGACGTTATAATCGCTCTTGTACCCGCTTTGATTGCATCCGTAATTCTTTTCGGAATGAGAGCCCTTGCCATTACGGCAGTTTCCGTGGGCACTTGTGTTTTAAGCGAATATGTCAGCCGTATAGTTATGAAACGCCATCAGACTATCGGTGATTTAAGTGCTGTTGTAACGGGAATACTCATTGCTTTCAATGTTCCTGTCAGCATACCTTTATGGATGGTGATCATCGGTGATATTTTTGCCATCATTGTAGTTAAACAGATGTTCGGCGGAATCGGAATGAATTTCGTAAACCCCGCTTTGATTGCAAGAATTGTACTTCTCGCCTCTTTCCCCACCAAAATGTCAAACTGGACAGCACCGGTTTTTGGAAAGGCAGAAGCAATCACCACCGCCTCTCCCCTTAACATTATCGGAGAACTTTATAAAAAAGGTGATGTATCCGCAAAAGCACTCCGCTCGGCTGAGAATATGCCTTCACTTATTGATATGCTTCTGGGAAAACGTGCCGGAAGTTTAGGCGAAGTTTGTGCTGTTGCTCTGCTTTTAGGTTTCATCTATCTCCTTGCCCGCCGTGTAATAAAAATAACAATTCCCCTTTCATTCGTGGGAACCGTTGCGGTTGTTATGCTTATTGCGGGTAAATTTGATTTAACCTTCCTTGCCTATGAAATTCTCTCCGGCGGTCTTCTCCTGGGTGCAATATTTATGGCAACAGACTATACAACTTCACCCGTAAATGTAAAGGGTAAAATTATTTACGGAATAGGATGCGGTCTTATAACATCGGCAATAAGACTTTTCGGTACATTACCGGAAGGCGTTTCATTTGCGATTATACTTATGAACATCCTTGTTCCTCATATTGAAAACTTAACAACTCCAAAGCCTTTCGGAACAGTTAAGGAAAAGAAAGAAAAGGAGGTTAAGGCATAATGAAAAAGGGTAACATTAAAGAAATATTAACTCCTGCCATTGTCCTCTTTTTGATTTCCGCAATTTGTACGGGCATTCTCGCCTTCACAAACAGCATAACCGTAAATAAAATCGAAGAAAACAATATCAAAGCGGAAGAAGATTCAATGAGAGAAGTTTATCCCGATGCCGCCTCATTCTCCGAAAAGAAAAAAATTAACGGTGTGGAATTATATGAAGCACTTGATAACGGCGGAAATGTTCTCGGTTATATTTTCACCGGTAAATCAAAAGGCTACGGCGGTGATGTCAGATTTATGACCGGTATTTCCTCCGACGGACTTGTTACCGGAGTAAAGGAACTTGAACTTAACGAAACTGCCGGCTTGGGAATGAACGCAAGAAAATCTGATTTTAAAGAACAATATGCCGGTAAGACCGGAGAATTTACTGTTGTAAAATCAAATCCGTCAGAAAATGAAATTCAGGCTCTCACAGGAGCAACAATAACTTCTAAAGCTGTTACGGAAGCGGTAAATCAGGCAGTAAAATCGTATAAAATTGCTGTGGGAGGTGTAAATAATGGCTGAGAAAAAATCACTTGGCAAAGAACTGACAAAAGGTTTTCTCTCCGAAAATCCCGTTCTTCGTCTTGTTCTCGGAACATGCCCCACTCTTGCCGTTTCAACCTCCGTTGAAAGTGCATTGGGAATGGGACTTTCCGCATCCATTGTTTTAATCTGTTCAAATATCGTTATTTCCGCTTTAAGAAAGGTTATTCCCTCAAAGGTAAGAATACCCGCATACATAGTTGTAATTGCTTCTTTCGTTACAATCGTGCAAATGCTGGTTAAAGCCTTTGCTCCGTCAATAAACGACCAGTTGGGTGTATATCTTCCTCTTATCGTTGTTAACTGCATTATCCTCGGAAGAGCAGAAGCATTTGCAAGCAAAAACAGCGTTCTCGCTTCTGCAGTTGACGGTCTCGGAATGGGTATCGGTTTCACAATAGCATTATTCCTTATGGGCTTCATACGTGAACTTCTGGGAACGGGAACGATCACGATCAGCCTTATCAACAACGGAAAATCTTTATGGCCCCCGATTTTCAACGAAAATCCCATATTGATCTTTATTCTTGCACCGGGCGGATTTTTCGTATTCGGTATGCTTATTGCTCTTGCAAATAAGATTGCGGAAAAAGGCGGAAAGAAAAAAGCCGAACTTCATTCCTGTCAGGCATGTCCCATGTTTGCAACATGTGCCTCAGCGGAAAAGAAGGAGGTATGTGAGAAATGAAATACTATTTAGGTATTCTTATGACGGCAATACTTACTCAAAACTTTGTACTTGCTAAATTCCTCGGAATATGTCCCTTCCTGGGCGTTTCCAAAAAAACAAATACAGCCGCCGGAATGGGCATTGCGGTTACTTTTGTTATGGTTCTCGCAACCGCCGTTACTTATCCCATAAATCTTTTGCTTGTAAAGAATGACCTTACCTATCTTCAAACCATTGTGTTCATTCTTGTTATTGCGGCTCTCGTTCAGCTCGTTGAAATCATTCTCAAAAAATATATTCCTTCCCTTTACAGTGCATTGGGAATATATCTTCCTCTTATTACAACGAACTGTGCCGTACTCGGTGTGGTTTTGCTCAACATCTCAAACAATTACAACTTTGCGGAATCGATCACATATTCCCTGGGCGGCGGTGTCGGATTCCTTGTTGCTATGTTAATGTTTGCCGGTGTACGGGAAAGACTTGAATCCTGCGATATTCCCGAAACTTTTAAAGGTTTACCCATAACTCTCGTTTCCGCTTCTCTTGTTTCAATGTCATTTTTAGGATTTACAGGCGTTGTGGAAAATATTTTCGGTGTATAACGGAGGTGGCGTAAAATGAATCCGATTTTATCAGCAATAATTATCGTTGCAGCCATCGGACTTATAGCAGGTCTCGGACTTGCCGTTGCAAGTGTTGTTATGGCTGTACCGGTTGACGAAAAAGCAGAAAAAATCAGGGAGGTTCTCCCCGGAGCAAACTGCGGTGCATGCGGTTTTTCCGGATGCGACGGATATGCCGCCGCTCTCTCTGAAGGTAAAACAACCGAAACAAATCTCTGTTCCCCCGGTGGCGGTTCCGTTTCTAATGAAATTGCAAAGATAACGGGACTTGCCGCAGGTTCCGTAATCCCTCAGGCAGCAGTTGTTCTTTGCCAGGGCAGTTGTGATAACTGCGACACTAAATTAAACTATAACGGTGTGTTAAGCTGTTCCATGGCTCAACAACTTTTCGGCGGCCCGAAAACTTGCAATTACGGTTGTATCGGCTTCGGAGACTGCGTTAAGGCTTGTCCCTACAATGCCATAAAAATCTGCGACGGTGTGGCTCGAATCGATCCCACAATGTGCCGTGCCTGTAAAATGTGCGTAAACACATGCCCGAAGCATCTTATTGAACTTCTCCCCCTTAATGTGGACCAGGCGGCCGTGCTTTGTAAAAACGGCAATAAAGGTGCCTCCACAAGAAAAGAATGTAAAACAGGATGTATCGGTTGTATGAAGTGCGTTAAAGTCTGTGAAAGCGATGCAGTATCCGTATCCGGAAATAAAGCTCACGTTGATTCTTCAAAGTGTACGGGATGCGGTAAATGCACAGAAGTTTGTCCTCAGAAGAGCATTACTCTTATTCATCTTAAAAGTGATATATAAATAAAAAAATCAGTTTTAATAATTTCTAAACTATTTTCTATTGACAAACGATAAAAAATATAGTAAATTAAATGTACACTTGATTATTTTCAAGAAATATTGAAAGGGGTATTTTATACTTATGAAAAAGGCATTAGCATTAATTTCCGCCGCTGCACTTATTTTGTCATTGGCAGCATGCGGTAACAAAACACCTGAAGAAAATACAACTGTTTTTTCAGACGAAACAACTGTTCAGTCAGCTGACGCTCCCACTGCAGAAAACGAAGTAACAGATACAGCTGAGGAAGGCGAAGAAGAAACAGAAGCAGAAGAAGAAACAGAAGAACCCGAAACAAACGCAGAAGGTGAAACTGTTAAAGCTCCCGAAAAGAAAACTGAAGGTAAATCCGACTCAAAAACACAGAATCAAAACAAACCCTCTACTCCCGGTGCAAAGACAGAAGATCCTTCAAGTTGGAACACTGCTAAAATTGTAGAATATTACAAAACAGCCGTTAATAACACAGAAAAGAAAAATGTTAAATCTAAACAGACAATGTCACTTAAACAGCTTGACGGCGGTTCAGGTGTTGTAGGTAAACTTATCACCGCTATTAAACCCATCGGTGAAAAAGCTCTTGCTAAAAACTCTACAGAATTTGACGGTATCACAGGTAACACATCTCATCTTTCCGCTTCCGACATACAGTCCGCAAAGGCTTACAAGAGCGGTAACTACATTGTTATTGAGATGAAGATGAAAGACCAGACAGACGGTCCGAAAGGTAAAGATACAGGTACAGTTGCAAACGCAATCGGTACTCTCGGAAGCATCGACAAGGCTATCAAAGAACTTAACGGCGTTGAAGTTGACTATTCACAGGGTAATATCACACTTAAATATACAGATGCAACTGTTAAAGTTAAGATCAATCCCACAACAGGTGTAATCGAAAAAGGTTCATGGGGCCATAACGTAAATGTTACTCTTACAAATGTAACTGCTAAGGTTGCGATAATCAAGGCTACTCTTAACGGCTCAAAGATGGTTATCGGCTATAACATCGCATTCGGCGGCGGATTTTAATATAATCTGAATAGTAAATTGGGGGCGGTTTTTCCGCCCTTTTATTTTTGGAGATGATATGATGAATATAGAGAATATCGACAAAAACCTTTTAATAAAAACCTCCGTTGACAGAGATGATATAATCTGGCTCAATGTCAGAAACAGACCTTTTGACCTTTACGGTTTTTATAATCCGGAGGAAGAAGATGTTTTCAAAAGACTTCCGGATAATGTTGCAGGAAAAATCAATGAGGGTGTAAAATATCTCGCCCTTGATACCGCAGGAGGCAGAGTCAGATTTACCACAAATTCACCCTATGTTGCAATTTACACCGAAATGCCGAATATTTGTATGATGTCCCACATGCCTCTTTCAGGTTCAAGCGGATTTGATATGTTTATCGACAATGAGGACGGTACAAGCGAATTTTGTGCATGCTTTATGCCACCGAATAATATTGACACAAACTACTCCGGGATATTTAACTTTCCCGATAAATCCATGCGTCATCTGACTGTAAATTTCCCTCTTTATAATCATGTCAACAACCTTTATATCGGAATAAAAAAAGAGTCCGATATATCATCCGGATTAAAGTACCGTAATGAAAAACCCATTGTTTATTACGGTTCGTCAATCACGCAGGGCGGATGTGCATCACGTCCCGGCAATTCATATCAATCCGTTATATCACGAAAAATAAACTGCGATTATATCAATCTCGGTTTCTCCGGAAGTTCAAGGGGTGAAGATGCTGTTGCGGAATATTTATCAAATATTGATATGAGCATTTTCGTTTGCGACTATGACCACAATGCACCGGACATAAATCATCTGCAAAATACACATTTCAGATTTTATGAAACATTCAGAAAAGTTCAGACAAACACCCCGATTATTTTTGTTTCAAAACCTGACATCAGTTTTAACTATGAATATGACTGTAAAAGAAGAAAAATAATAAGAGAAACCTATGAAAAAGCCTGTTCCATGGGAGATAAGAATGTTTATTTTGTTGACGGAGAAACTCTTTTCGGCGGATACGGACGTGATATCTGCACCGTTGACAGATGTCATCCAAACGATTTGGGATTTTTCAGAATGGCAGAAGCAATCGGAAATGCCATAGAAAAAATAATCAAATAAATTCAAAATAAAAAACTGTCGGATCTCAAAAGAAATCCGACAGTCCTTCACAAAATTAGATATCAATAATAATTATTCTGCTGAGTTGCGGCAATATCGCACAACTTGTTAATATCGTTCTGCATCAAACAAAGGTTGATAAGCCAACCGATTCCGACGAAAATTCCCAAGATAAGATATACAACGGAATTATCGGAAAACTCTAAGTTGTTTGCCTTACATCCTTCGTAAAACTTTTTCTCGGCAAGGTAACAACCGAGGAACGGCAAGAAAATCATTAAGATAACCTCTATAACTCCGTCATCGTTAGGATCCTTTACGGAAACAAGTTCTTTGGCAAGTTTTACTTCCCAATAAATAGCATAAATTCCGCATGTTATAATCGAAAGAATAACACAAGTTACGATTTCCCTTTTTGTAATGTTCATCAAAAATCACCTCCACACATATTTGATATTATCTCTTTCTTTAAGTATACATTTTTATTTTCAGTTGTCAAGTAAAAAAACAAGGAAGTATAAAAATGCAACGAAAAATTAAAAGAATATTCATTTTATTTGCATCTGTAATATTTGTAATTCTTCTTCTGTTGCTGTTCGTTTTTTTCTATAAAAGAACGGGCATAGCACCATTCTGCATTTTTAAGAAAATCACCACTCTGAACTGTCCCGGATGCGGAAACTCACGTGCGGTATTATCAATACTTAAACTTGATTTTTACACGGCATATAAAATGAACAGGATAATTTTTCTTGAAATACTGTACGGTATATATTTATTTGTTTTCGGAAGCAAAAAATATATCTGCACCGGGAAATTCACCTTTGTCGGCACAAGCAAAATAATAAATTACTCTTTCCTTGCCATATTGATTATATGGTTTATAATAAGAAATATTTATAAAATGTAACAAATATTATTAACTCCGTAAATTTCGGCAATACTTATTTTGTACGAATATTTACGGAGGGATTTTTTTGCATTTTAACAAAGTTGAAATATGCGGTGTTAACACATCAAACTTAAAAATATTAAAAGAAAAAGAAAAAATGGAACTTTTAAAAAAAGCACGTGAAGGTGATACTAAATCTCGTGAAGAATTGATAAACGGTAATTTACGTCTTGTACTGTCCGTCATTCAGAGATTTACAAACCGGGGAGAAAATCTGGATGATCTGTTTCAAGTGGGATGTATAGGTCTGATTAAAGCAATAGACAATTTCAATATGGATCTGGGGGTACGTTTCTCCACCTATTCCGTCCCTATGATTATCGGTGAAATCCGCAGATATTTAAGGGATAACAACGCTCTGCGTGTTTCCCGCTCAATGCGTGATACTGCATACCACGCAATGCAGATAAAAGAACGGCTTTCCTGCGACGGACAAAAAGATCCCACCGTGGAGGAAATCGCTAAAGAACTTAATGTTAAAAAAGAAGAGGTAGTCCTTGCCCTTGAAGCCATTGTTGACCCCGTAAGTTTATCTGAACCGATATATAATGACGGAGGAGACACCATCTATGTTATGGACCAGATCGGCGACGGAAACGACGACTCAAACTGGATCGACGAAATAATATTAAAGGAAGAAATAAAAAAATTATCTCCGAGAGAAAAAAGAATTTTGGGACTGCGTTTTATGCATGGAAAAACTCAAATGGAAGTTGCCAAAGAAGTGGGAATTTCACAAGCACAAGTCAGCAGACTCGAAAAGGGTGCTTTAAAGAAAATAAAGACGTAAAAAACGGTCGTTGACAAAAATCATCATTGTTAACGACCGATTTTATTTTATTTTTTTCTGCACTCAAAACAAACCCAGCCGTTTTTCTCGTGCCTTGCGATTATTTCAAAACCGTATTTTTCAAAGGCGGTTTTTACTTCATCTTCTCTTACATCAATTATTCCGGAAGTGATAAAGACACCGTCATCCTTCAGATAATCGGAAACCTGAGCGGTAAACAATATAATGATATCCGCAACGATATTTGCAACTATCACATCAAATTTTCCGCTGACTTTATCTGCGAGATTTCCGTTAAGAACGGTAAATTTTGTTTCATCAAAACCGTTGACTTTTCCGTTCTCCCTTGCGGTTTTAACGGCAAGTTTGTCAATATCAACACCGGTTGCATTTTTTGCTCCTAAAAGCAAAGATGCGATTGAAAGTATTCCGCTTCCGCACCCTAAATCAAGAACGGTTTTATCCTCATCAATATACTTTTCCAATGTTTCAAGACAAAGTCTTGTTGTTTCGTGAGTTCCCGAACCGAATGCAAGTCCCGGCTCAATATCGAGAATTTTTCGGTCTCCGGCATCAACCTTTTCCTCCCAAAGAGGACGAATTAACAATTTTTCACCCACGGGAATAGGTTTAAAATATGCCTTCCAGTTATTTTCCCAATCCTCATTTTTACAAGCCTTTGTATCAATTTTATGTTTTATTGAAACAGCATTGTACCGTTCACTCAGGAAAGCCGTTGCCTCTAACGGATTTTCTTCAGGAGAAATATAGATATGAACAAATCCCTTTGTTCTGTCTTTTTTTAATAATTCTTCGTCGATAATGTCGATATTTGCTATCTCCCAAGTTTCCTCTTCAAGATTACGGTAATCCTCAATATAAATTCCGTAAGGCACAACCATCTGAGCAATATCACCTGCAAGGTCAATATTATCCGCATCAACTTCAACGATTACTTCAGTCCAACTCATTTTATCCTCCGGAAACAGATTATTTTTTAAGTGATTTTACAATAACTCTGCCTAAACCCTTAACAAACAAGCCTAAATCAAGAACTACGCCCTTTACATAACTTACGATTATTTTTGCAAGGCTGAATTCTTCTTTAACGAGAGTATTATCCTTTTTCATCACGGATTTATCAAAATAATATTGCAATGTAACCTGAGCACTTGCATGGTCCGAAAGAGAATGACCGTCGTTTTCGGAATTCAAAGTTTTATATTCATGAGTCAATGCCTCAAAATTTACTCCTCCGCCGTTACGGTACATAACACGGTCAAGGGAATTATATTTATTCCACCTATGCCCGTCAACATTTTCATAATCACCCTTATTAACCACTTCCGTCCATGCATCCTTTAATCCGCAGGGAAGAATAAGATTAGTGTAAAGGCTATCGCTTCTTTCCTTAGAAATAATCGAATTTGTATCTCCCATAACGATAACGGCTCTGTCCTTTGAACTTTCGTTAATCAATTTAACAAGCTGTTTAAAATTATCCATTCTTGCTATATATGAATTTATATCTTCTTCTCCGTCATCCGCATCGGCATGAATATCATAAACATCGACATAGACACCATTTTCGATTTCTATTGTGGCTTTAAGAATACCCTTGGGAGTTAACTCATCAGCCGCTCCGTCAAAAATGCCGAATAATTTATTCCATTTGTATCTTTCAACATTATAAATGGGATATTTACTGAACAGATTTAACCCGCTTCCGGCAGGAATTCCGCCGCTTGTGAAAGTCTTATATTTTCTATCAATCATTTTTTCAAGAACAAAATGGAAGTTAAAATCCTCCTGAACTCCGATTAAATCGAAATCGCTTTCGGAAAGTTGCTTGCCGATTTCATAAGTGTCTTTCACCACAACTCTGCCATCACCGAAAACCTTGGGTATAGGCAATCCGGCAACATTGTAGGTGATGATTTTCATTTCTCCGGAAATATAGTTTTCGTCAACCTTTCCCGCTGTGGCATTAGCGGAAACACCTGCCGAAAAAACGGTGGAAACAGTTAAAGCCATAGCAATGACTCCTGTAAAAAATTTTTTGATTTTCATTTTATCTTCCCTCAATACTTGTTATGAACTTTCTCTGCAAAGCAAAGTACGTCTTTAATTTCAATCTTTGTTCCGTCATCAAGAATTGCAGTACCGCTCATTTTTCCGAAAACCTGATGCTGATCGGAAATGATTACTTTTGCATCAATCAATGCATTTCTGTCAATAATCGGAACAAAATCCATTTCAAATCTTCCGTCGGAGGAAGTAAATGTCCACGGATCGGTATAACTGCTTTCGGGGATATTAAATGTAACATCATCAAGTTTATGAGCTTTTCCGTCATAGAAAAGAATGTTTTCACTTGCTGCGGAAGTATCTCCGAAACCGTAGCCGATATTAAATCCGAAGGGCTTTCCGTTTACCGTTGTATTACCGGAACCCCAATACCATGTATTATCGTAAGTCCAGACTCCTCTGCCCCAGTCAAGAGTACCGTAATCTGTTTCCGGATCAAAATTATATTCCTTTCCGTCAAAAGTTACTTTACCGCTTGCACGCATACAGTTGATTTTCTGATTGTAATAAAAAGACTTGGGAGCATTCGGGAAAGGTGTTGCGATAACCATTGTTTCCATAGGAGGCTGCTCCAAAGTAATATTGGCACAGAACGTCTTTCCGTCTTTAAAATTATTAAAACGGCATTTTATAATCCTCTTACCTTTTCTTTTTCTGAACTCCATATGAAGACGTTTATCCTGATAAACCACGTCCCCTTCTTCCGATGTTCGGGGCATTTTTAATTTTCCCATGGGGAAAGCGTTCAAAACCGTTTCGGTATGTTCACAGGGAGCGGTAAAATCAAGAAGTGTAACACTTTGTAAACCGATATAACCGTCATCGGAAATCGTAAATGCACATCCGAAATCCTTTGAAAGTACAAGATAATAGTCCCATTCTTTAATCCTGAATTTAGGTGCTCCGATAGACTCCCTGTTGTATTCACGAATAATGTTTCTTGACCATCCCGGTGCCTGTAATGTTCCGTCAGATTTTAAAAGTTTTCCCGGAATTATTACTTCATTGTTCCTCATCATTATCATCCTCCGTATTTAAATTAGCCTTAGGCTCAATATTTTTTCTTCCGTGATTATATAACTTCCTGTTATCAAGTGCCCATTGACGGGAGGAAAATTCTCCCGGTTTTACGTTACTTAACGTATCGGCAAATTCATAGATACAGGCATCCATTGTATCCAGCTGAGAAAGTATTTCCGCCTCAACAAACAAAGGTCTCACGGCCACACCGTATTCCGGAACACCGTGATGTGAAATAAGCATATGCTCAACAAGCATTGCCGTTTCTTCGGATATTTCAATCTCTTTTGCGGTTTCGGCAACCATCATTGCACCCTTTACAAGGTGTCCCACAAGTGTACCCGGCACTGTATATCCCGTTGCAATTCCCGTTTCGGAAACATCAAATTCTTCGATTTTTGCAATATCGTGCAGAATTGCACCGCTGAGAAGTAAATCTCTGTCCACAAAAGGATAAATTTCACAAATCTTTTCCGCCATTTTTACAATACTTAATGTATGGTACAGAAGTCCTCCTCTTATGGCATGATGAAGTTTAAATGCAGCAGGCCAAAACAAAAGTTTTTCTTTGTTTTTTTCAATCATTGCCGAAACAAGTTTTTTTAATTCCTCATCTTCAAAACCTTCGATTACCCCGTTGATCTGTTCCAACATCATTTCTCCGTCATACTCGGAACTGGGAACGAAATCCTCTATACGGATATTATCCTCATCGACACAACATCTGATTCTCTCCACACGAAATTGCGGCTCGCCGTTATATTCAAGCATTTTCCCCCGAACCTTAACAAGCATATTCGCCTCATATTTGCTGTGAAGTTCCTCCTTATAATCCCAAAACTTTGCAACGATCTCACCGTCTTTATCGGTGAGAACCATATCAAGATACTCAAGACCTTTTGCGGTTGTTTTCTTTTCAAGAGATTTTATCAGACAAAATCCCTCAACCGTATCAGGCGTGGGTGTGCTCGTAAAATTCATAAAATATTTCCTCCGAAAAAAGTAACTGTATTCATAATATATTATTGTACTACCTATCAATAATAATGTCAAATATAAAAATTTGATTTTTTCCTTAAATTTCATAATTTTTTACATAAACATTTGAAAGATTGAAGTTTTTGTGTTATACTGTTAAGGAATAGTATTTCCAAAAGGAGTTTTGAAAAATGGAATATGTTTTTTCAAATAAAATTTCATCGTTAAAGCCCTCCGCTATCAGAGAAATTCTTAAAGCCACTTCGGATAAAAGAGTTATTTCTCTCGCTGCGGGAAATCCCTCGGAGGATGCTTTCCCGATAGACCATGTTCGTGAGATAACAGCAAAAATTCTTGAAGAAGATCCCATCCTTGCATTGCAGTACGGCGTAACCGAAGGATATACTCCTCTTCGTGAAAGAATTTCCGCTTATATGAAACAAAAACATAATATCGGCAGAGATTTTGATAATATAATAATCACCTCCGGAGCACAGCAGGTAGTTGACCTTACCTCAAAAATCCTCCTTAACGAAGGTGATACTGTAATTTGTGAATCTCCGTCTTTCATAGGCTCATTAAACTGCTTCCGTTCTTATAACACGAAGCTTGCGGGTGTACCTATTGACAGCGACGGAATGAATATGGAAGCGTTGGAGGAAATCCTTAAAAAAGAGAAAAACGCAAAATTCATTTATACAATCCCCAATTTTCAAAACCCGTCGGGTGTTACAATGTCCCTTGAAAAGAGAAAAACCCTTTATAATTTAGCAAAAAAATACGGAAAAATTATACTTGAAGATAATCCCTACGGCGATTTGCGTGTAAGCGGTAAACATATTCCCGCAATAAAAAGTTTTGACGAAGACGGTATCGTAATATACGTCGGCTCTTTCTCAAAAATTCTTTCTCCCGGAATAAGAGTCGGATACGTCATTGCTCATAATGAACTTGTTTCAAAAATGGTTGTAGGTAAACAGGTTACGGATGTTCACACACCTATGCTCACTCAACTTGTTGTTGACAGATGGATGGATGAATACGATTTTGAGGGACATATAAATAAAATATGCGGAATTTACAAAAGAAAATTAAATCTTATGTGTGATTGCATTGATTCGGAATTAGGCGACTTTGTAAAATATGTTCGTCCGGAAGGCGGTCTTTTTGTATGGTGCGAACTGCCGGAGAATGTTGATATGACAGACTTCTGTTCACGTGCCGTAAAAGATTTCGTTGCGGTGGTACCGGGAACGGCATTCACTATGACTCCTGATGAAAAAACGCAGTGCTTCAGAATGAACTTCTCCACTCCTTCGGATGAAAATATCATTGAGGGAATTAAACGTCTCGGAAAATTGAAATGAGGTAAACATATATGGAAACCGGTCAAACTACAGAAAAAAGGAAAAAAATATTAAGCTGTATTCAGCCCACGGGGACTCCCACATTAGGGAACTATCTCGGTGCTCTCAAAAACTGGAAAAATCTTGAGGATGATTTTGATGCCGCTTATGCGGTAGCGGACCTTCATGCCATAACTGTCAGACAGGATCCGCAACTGTTCAGGAAACAGATTACGGAGGCGTATGCTCTTCTCCTCGCAATCGGTCTTGATCCGCAGAAAAGTATAGTTTTTGTTCAAAGTCAGGTTCCGACTCATGCCCAGCTTGCATGGATCCTCAACTGCTACACCCAATTCGGCGAAATGAACCGTATGACACAGTTTAAGGATAAATCCTTATCCCATGCGGATAACATAAATGTGGGACTTTTTGCATATCCCGTTCTTATGGCGGCGGATATTCTTCTCTATCAGGCAGACTATGTTCCCGTCGGAGCAGACCAGAAACAACATCTTGAAATTGCCCGTGATATTGCAAACAGATTTAACGGAATTTACGGAAATGTTTTCACAATACCCGAACCGTATATTCCGAAAGCAGGAGCGAAAATCATGTCATTACAGGATCCTGCAAAAAAGATGAGCAAATCAGATACAAATCCCAAAGGATTTATTTCCATGCTTGATAAACCGGAAACAATTATGAAAAAAATGAGATCTGCCGTTACGGACAGCGATGCATGTGTCCGTTTCGATGAAGAAAACAAACCCGGCGTAAGCAATCTTATGAACATATATTCCTGTTGTACCGGAAAGACATACGAAGAAATCGAAAAAGAATTCGACTCAAAGGGCTACGGCGATTTCAAAAATGCAGTAGGCGAAGCGGTAGTTGAAGAACTCCGTCCCATCAGAGAAAGATTTGATTATCTTCTTAAAGACGGTGCATATCTTAAAGAATGTATGAAAAACGGAGCTGAACTTGCTACAAGAATTTCACAAAGAACTTTAGATAAATCCATGAAAAAAATCGGATATGTTTTAGGATAATACCGTTAATGTTTTCTTTTAAGTTTTAAATCGGTATTCCTTACTGTCTTAAATTGTATCTGTGATATTTTCTGAAAAACTTGATTTATATAACCCGGAAGGGTTCAAAAGGAGGCTTCTATCTTGAAAGCAAATGAAAGTGTAAATAATTACGATTCAAAAATCAGAGAGTATGTAAATTACTCTTACCGTCAGACAAAAAATGCCTGCAAAGAAACTACCGAACGTGGAGCAGGCGGAGAAAACGAGAAAAAAATGCAGGATTATTTTGTGAATGAACTTGAAAGCTGTACCGACGAGGTGAGCCGTAATGAATTTCGTTTTTCAAAAGTATCGGCATTTTCCGAAAACATCTGTAATATTATTGTCTTCATAATCGCAATAGGTATGGCTATCGTAACGTCCCTGGGAATTGTACACAACAATACTTTTGCTATTATCGTAAGCGTTGTTGCAATTCTTGCGGGAATAGGAAATATTTTTTCGGGAATAACAAGCAAAATTTTTGCAAAAAAAGCCTCTTCTTCAAATATTTTTGCCGTAAAAAAATCTACCGGAAGAGCGGAAAAACGTCTTATTATCCTTTCAAACTCAGACAGTATGCCGATTCCGAAGTTCAAAACCTCTGCTTTGGTAATTATTACGGGTATCGGTTTCATGCTTACAATAATCGTTCTTTTTCTCAGTGCTTATAATGATTTTTTCAATACAGATTCATGGCAAAAATATTTACCCTTGGGACTTTTGGTGTTCCTTCCTTTCGGCATAGCGACTCTTTTCGGCGACAGTAAAGAATATTCTCAGGGTGCTTCAAAAAATCTCTCAGGAGTTTTCACTTCGATCGCCGTTATGAAATATATGAAAGACCTGGGTATATCCTTTAAGAATACCGAAATCTGTATTCTTATTTGCGGAGCCCATGAATATAATTGCTCCGGTGCAAAACATTTTGTTAAAAATCAATTTCCCGAACTTTCGGAACTTCCCACGGTTGTAATAAACACAGATTCCCTTGCATTTGAAGAAGAAAATCTCGGATATATCACTTCAAAATCCTCAGAAGAAGCCGTTAATTTAATCAAGAACGGTGCATCGGATGCCGGTTTTGAAATCAAAGAAAGTAAACTTAACAAAAAATATATTACGGATGCTTCGGCTTTTTCAAAAACTTTTTACTCCTGCTGCACTCTTACATCGCTTCCGTTAAATTATACGAAAGTACCTGACACCTTTGAAGATATGAAAATCAAAACGATCGAAACCGCTTTAAAAACGATTATGTCATCTGTATTCATTTATGACGAAAGCAAATAATTAAATTTCTTTGCTTTTCCGAAAAAAATTCTTTGATTTTTTCGGAAATATATGTTACAATGCATATTGTGAATATTCTGTACTTTTGAGGAGGCAGTTACGTTATGAAAAACAATCTGAAAAAAGCTGTTGCCGTCGTTATGACGGGAGCCGTAGTATTTTCTCTTACTTCATGCTCCGTTACAAATAAAATCCAGAGTTTCTTTAATGAAGTTACTACAACCACGGAGCCTTTCACTAACAAATCAGATAAACCGAATAACGAATTAAGCGTGATTCAGTATTTTAACAGGATTTCCGAAAATGTAAAATCCGCAAATCCTTTTAAAATAAATATGAACCGTGATTTTTCAGCGGGCGGATTTGAATGTGAAAATGAAATCCTTAAAGCATCACTTCCTACGGTGAAAAAGTTTATGCTTGAAAACAACAGTTTCCTTGTAAAATCTCTTTCCGGCTCAGCCGAAGAAGTTTATCCCGTTGAAGGTGAGAAAAAAGCTGATATACTTACACTTAAGAATGTCAACCTTGCCACATGCGTTCAAAAGGGAGACGAGTTTATCGTTACGATTGAGCTTATTAACGAAGATTCTCCTTCAAAGGAAAACGGCGGAATAGGTTCTGTTTTCAATCTTCCGTCAAAGGATGAAATTCTCAAAGAATTCGGTAAATCAGCGGAATATCTTAAAGTGAACGATTATTCCGTAAGATATGTTGACTGTAAAATCGTTTGCACGGTTGACAGACAGACAGATAACATTTTATCTGCGAACTATTCAAGAACAGTAAAAGTTACCGCCGACGTTACAGGTACGGGAACACTTGAAGCCATCGGAAATCAAAAAGTTTCCTTCGACCTTAACGAAACGGAAAACTATGAGGTTCTCTGGACA
>JAZUKF010000015.1:0-10660 GCA_045643165.1 Acutalibacteraceae bacterium
GCGCCGCCGGCGACGGTCAATGTTGCTGAAATGTGATATAATTATTAAGCACTGCGGAATGGTTCGTCCACCTTACAGCATTGACTGGTTCGGGGAGGCTACGACCGCAACTTCCGGCTTAAATGTTAATTAGTTGGATAACGCTTGACGTTTTATGTCTCACAAGGTTACTTTGCCGTTTGCTTGCGGATGCGCTGTGTAATTTATCTTTTAAGGAGTTTGCTTGTTATGTTGTATGTTGGAATTGATGTTTCTTCTCAAAAACACGATTGTTGTATAATCAATTCTCAAGGTCAAAGTGATGTCTTTTCTTTCCAAAATAATCAAAAAGGATTTGACTTACTTATGTCCAGAATTTCAGAATCTCCAAATAAAACATGTATCGGATTGGAAGCCACCGGCATCTACGGTGCAAATCTTTCGGCTTTTCTCCGGCGTAAAGGGTTTGTTATTACTACATTTAATCCCTTGAACATTAAAAAGCTTATTGAAGCCAACACTCTGAGAAAAACCAAAACAGATAAATCTGATTCCGTTTTCATTGCACGTCTTATGATGCAGCAGACTTTCAAGCCCGATACGCCTGTATTATATCATACTTCTGAGCTAAAGTCACTATCAAGATTAAGATTTAATTTAGTAAAATCTCGCTCCGTAGCAAAAACTAAGTGCAAATCTGCTCTTATGAGGACTTTCCCTGAGTTTATCGGGTTTTTCTCGGATTGTTTCGGTGCTACTGCTCTTGCTATTTTATCCAAATACCCTACTGCCTGTGATATTGCCGCTTGCCAAAAATCCACTTTAACCAAAATTTTGAAAGATGCTTCTAAAGGAAGATTTTCAACTGCTAAATCCGATGAACTGATTTCTTGTGCTAAATCTTCAATAGGAACTTATTCTGTTGCGGTGGCTATGGAAATTTCCTTTCTTGTTTCGGATATTATTTATATTTCTGACAAAATTAAACGAGTAGAAACCGAAATCAATAATCTCATGGGTCAAATTGATACCACTATTACAACTATCCCCGGAATTGGTCAGATTCTCGGTGCGATGATTCTCGGTGAAATCGGCGATATTGGGAACTTCGATTCTCCGTATAAGGTACTTGCTTTTGCAGGTCTCGAACCCAGCATTTATCAATCCGGAAAATTTATCCCGTCTTCAGGCAATATGGTTAAGCGCGGTTCACCTTATCTCCGCTGGGCTTTAATTCAATCTGCGAGACTTGCCGCTCAAAACTGTCCGACTTTTTCTGATTATCTTGACAAAAAGCGATCAGAGGGGAAACATTACAATGTTGCTGTCTCGCATCTTGCTAAAAAATTAGTCAGAGTTATGTTTACTTTGCTTTCGAATAATGTTGCTTTTGATATCAATTTTTCTGCTTGACTTTTGATAGTTGGTCTCCCTTTACACAAGGGAGGCAAAATTTAACACGACTTTCATCAAGATATTTACTTGCTGAAAAAATATGTTTACATAAGTTTTAGCAGAATTTTATCGGTCGCACTTAACGGCTCCCTTGTGTAAAGGGAGCTGTCAGCGGAGCTGACTGAGGGATTGACTTACAATACTGTCAATATATTCACAAACTTCATAAAAATGTTGATTTACTTCATTGTTTGGAATTCTTATTATTTTCAGACCGTATTGTTCAAGATAAGCGGTTCGCTCATCATCTTTCTGAATTTGTTTATCTTCATAATGCTGGCTTCCGTCAAGTTCAATTATCAACTTCGCCTGTGCAGAATAAAAATCAACAATATATTTCCCTAAAACTTTCTGCCTTGAGAATTTTATCGGATATGTTCTCAAAAAATCATACCATAAATGACGCTCTTCTTTTGTCATGTTTTTACGC
This sequence comes from Acutalibacteraceae bacterium, assembly GCA_045643165.1. Lineage (GTDB taxonomy): Bacteria > Bacillota > Clostridia > Oscillospirales > Acutalibacteraceae > SIG575. The sequence goes on from JAZUKF010000015.1 coordinate 1,865, forward strand.
AAATTTCTTGCAATATGAACAATAGATTTATTATGTTTATTATCCATTTTCAATCCCTCCGTCAAAGCAAGCTTTGCCACCTCACTTTACCCAAGGGAGGCGAAATTTAACACGACTTTCATCAAGATATTTACTTGCTGAAATAACTATGTTTACATAAGTTTTAGCAGAATTTTATCGGTCGCACTTCACAGTTCCCTTTACACAAGGGAGGCAAAGTTTAACACAACTTTCATAAAGATATTAACTTAAAATCATAAAAGGCTTTTGAGGAATTTGCAGGAAGCATAAGCATCATTATTGAAATCCTCTGTTTTGCCTTCGATACTGCATGTATCACATCCGGCATCATCAAGAGCCTCGAAGAATGCTTTATAATCGTATTCGCTTAAATCACGGGGATATTTTCTGTTTACAGGCTCTGCTATATGAGAATGACGAAGGAAGCCTGTAAGACGGCGAACCGTAACCTCATTATCGTTAACGTCAACCATGTGGTAAAGGTCAACAAGACTTTTTACAGACGGATGGTCCGCAATGGCGGCAACGGCGGCACCTTCCTGTGCGGAGTTGATTATGTTGGAGTCTTTTCTTCTCAAAGGCTCGATAACAACGGTAAGACCGTTTTTCTCTGCAAGAGGACCTGCGATTTCACGGAGGAATTTTGCGATCTGACGGTAAGCATCAGCGTATGCAAAACCTTCTGGAACATTTCTTGCTCCGCCTGAACCGAATACTACTTTCTGTATGCCGAGAGTTTTCGCATTTGCCATACCTTTGGAGATATGGGCGGTTAATTTATCAAAATCAACATCATTTCCCGTAACCTTTAATGTTCCGGGAAGGAAGCAGTTTACCGCAAGACAGGGCATACCGTTTTCTTCGAGAGCCGCTTTAAAGGGTGCAAAAACCTCATCCTTAACAAGCATATCAAAGCAGGATTCAACGTAGTCAAATCCACATTCCTTTGCAACTTTCACCTTTTCGGCGTCTCCGCCGACGCAGATACCTAACTTCATAAAACAAAACTCCTTTTTGCTTCGGTAATACCGTGAATTTCGGCATTGCCTATATATATTTATTTTTCTGAAATATTATACAATATATATATGTTAATTGTCAACAACAAATAAAAAGAGAAAATAAATGTAAACTTTCTGTAAACACTCCGCCATTTTTAAAGAAATCGGACAAAAACAGTTCCTTTTTTATTGCTGTACCGTCTATATATGGAGGGCTTTTTTAAATTAACCCCCGGAAAGGAACGATAATTTGGAAAAAAATTCATTTGTACTTTACACGGAATATTATGATTACATCTGTGATTTACCTTATGAGGAAATCGGAAAACTCTTCTGTGCCATATTCGAGTCGGTGAAAACCGACAAAAGTCAGGCTGATAAATTGAGCGGTGAAGCAAAAATGGCATATAAATTTATCATTGCCCAACTTAACCGTGATGCTGAAAAATACACTCAAAAGGTTGAAAAGATGTCCGCAAATGCAAAACAAAGGTGGGCAAAGTCCGATGCAAATGCATCCGAGAAAATGCAAATGCATGCAAATGCATCCGAAAATATGCAAAAGCATACTGATAATGATAATGAAAATGATAATGTAAATGATAATGTAAATGATAATGTTAATGTTAATGATAATGTTGCCGACGGCAATAAAAAAACGTCGCAAGCGACGTATAATATAAAAAATAAAAATTATCAGAATAATTATCGTAAGAAAACCGGTAAACCCGAATATTCTTCACCTGCATCATATAATATTGACGACATAATGGATCGTCTTGACAGAGAGGATTTAGTATATGTACCCAGAAATGTAACGGAGGAGAAAAGAGAGGAATGAAATTTTCCCTTTACTTGAAATAATTTTTTCGTTGTGATAGAATAATTCGGGGTGAAGTTATGATTGACAAAAAGTTTCTGACAATAGTAAATTTCGGTCTGACCATTGACTCTTTTTCATTTATAATATTGCTGATTATTTTTATCACACTTATAACGAATGTGCATGAACGGAAAAAGAAATTAAGTAACAGTCTGATTTCCTGCATAGTGTGTGAAATGGTTTTGGTGGCAACCGATGTTTTACTTCTGCTTTTTTCAAAAAACAAGATACATAAAGGTCTTTTCACATTAAGTTGTTATCTGAACAGTTCGCTGATATGTATTTTTGCAACGCTTATGGTATCATTTATCGTAGCATTTCTCAGCGGAAAGCCTCATGTAAAAAAATCTTATCTTCGTATAATTTATTCAGGATACGGGATATGCGGAGTTATACCGTTAATCCCGGGAATAAACAAACAACTCATTACCGTTACGGATAATGTGGAGGGAAAAGCGGGACCGCTTTATGCGTATTTTATTATAATACTTGCTATGTTAAGCCTCGCCTGCATTGTGATTATGATGATTAAAATCAAGCAAATCGGTGTCAGAGATACCATAATGTTTTCGCTGATGTTTATTCTGCCCTTTTTCCCATTGAGAAGGAGCCATCTCCGGTCATCCTTTGCATTGCTCACCATTGCCATTTGTACGTTGATAATTTATATCGTTACTTATCAAGGTCGGTTGAGATATTTCTATAAACAGGAGCAGGAATTGGCGAAAAAGGAAGCGGAGTTGTCAAATTTGCGTACAAAAATAGTTCTGTCCCAAATTCAACCCCATTTTTTGTATAATACTTTGTCATCCATTTCAAGATTATGTACAAAGGACCCGCAAAAAGCACAGGAAGTTACAACGGAATTTGCAACATATCTTCGTGGCAATTTAGGTGCCGTAAACAGCGAACATCCCGTCCCTTTTAATGATGAATTGAAACATATAAAAACATATCTGAATATTGAAAAAATCCGTTTCGGAGATTTTCTCAATGTGGAATTTGACATAAAATGTACAGATTTTTTCGTTCCTGCATTGTCCCTTCAGCCTCTTGTGGAAAATGCGGTGAAACACGGTGTCTGCAAGAACGAGGACGGCGGTACAGTCAGAATTTCCACATCCGAAACCGATGACAATCAGATTATTCTCATTGAGGATGACGGTGTAGGATTTGACATTTCAAAAATTGATTTTAATTCCGGGAAGCACGTGGGTATAAAAAATGTTATAGAACGGTTAAGTGTTTCCTGCAACGGAAAAGTAAATATCGACAGCACCCCCGGAAAAGGCACAAGCGTATGTGTTTACATACCGAAGGAAAGTTAATTCATAACTATCCTTTAAGTAAAACCACTTGATTTTTTTTGATTTTTATTATTTCACCGGCTTTGCCTGTATCGGCAAGGCTGTTTTTTTCATCCGTAAGGTACATATTAAATTCCGAAAGTTCTTTTCCGATATTTATGTCGCAGTCCTCTCCGATATTTGCAATCATAAGGGCTTTTTCCTTTCCGTCATCGCTGACAGCCGCCTGAACAAAAATGTTTTCGTTTACGCTTGAACGTATTTCTACCTGATTGCCCAAAACGTAAAGTTCTCCGAATGCTTTGAATGAGTAATATAGGGGAAGGGGAGTGTAGTTCAGGGGATTGAACATTCCGCCGAACTGAAATGTGGTTATTCCCGCATCGTAGTAGCACATTATATCCGTGGGTTTGTTCTGCATTGCAAGCATAAACGCCGCCGCATTTGCCGCCGCATAGGCAGTTCCCCGATATTCAATCTGATGGGCATTATTCCATTCATTAAGCTGTGTTTCAAGTCCTTCATAGCCGTACATTTTAAGAAGATTTTGAATACCATCTGAAATCAGGCAGTTGTTCTGCAATGTGGAATAACTGTGCCAGGAGAAGAAATCAATGGGGGAGCCGTGTTCTCTGATGTAAGAAAAAAACTTTTCCGCATATTCAAGAAAATAGTATCTGTAATTTTTCTCCTGCGGTTCAATGTCAAGCCCGAATTTTTCGGGAGTCTGAAGGATGCCTTCAAGGTTGCAGGAAGCATATCCGCCCACCTTTATACTGTCGCCGAAAGAGTTTTTCAGTTTCTTTGATGTTATGTCGTAAAGTTCAAAATATTCAACATCCGTACCCAGCCACATCTCGTTATTCGGACCGTCTTCCGGTTCGTTCCATATCTCCCAATACCGTATGCCGTAGCGGAAACCGTCAGCCCAGCCCTCGTTGTAGTGGCGGACAATGTGTTCACAAATCGAAGCCCATTTTTTGTAGTCCTTCGGCGGATAAATATGGTATGCTTTAACTTCGGCATAGTTTTCGATGGTTACCCCCAGCCTGTAAATCGGCTCACAACCGGCATCGTAAATCGCTTTGATAAGAACATCTGTAAATGCAAAGTCATAACTTTTTTCGTCATTTTCGTCAGCATCGAAATTTCTGAAAATATTGGGAATATCAACAAACATCGCTCCTCCGAACAGACCGCCCACATCGTGCAGACGTGTGTAGGGAATGTGTGCTTCCGTAAGATAGTGCATACAGTCGGTATGAAGTCCCAGCATAGGCGGTTGACCGACAGCGTGCATGGGTTTTATTTTACCTGTAATGTGAGAAAAATCAGCAGTAATTTTCATAATTTTTTCCTCCGTAATTATACGGTGCTATTTTACTATAATGAAACGAAAATTGCAAGACGAATAATAAAAAAGAGAAATTGATTTTTTTCTTGACAGGAAAAATAGGATGTGCTACAATTTTCGTTAAAGGCGGTGTTATGTATGGAAAGATACGGAACAAAAAACGGCAAATTTTATAATATATTTGCCGTAATTACAGGTGCATTGATTTTAGGTTTTCTTTGGCGAGTGAGAGGTACACACGGCTGGGGCTCATCCTGGGGGCTTATGAATGTCGGGTTTATCTTCACTCTTTTTTTGTCGATTGTAGCGGGAGTAAGAAAGAAAATGAATATTTTCTGGATTTGTTTCACTTCGGCTTCGTTTATGTTTACCGCACCGAGTTGGGGTACGATAAACGATCAGATTTGCGGATATATCCATGCTTTTGAAAGCGGTACGCCGGAAATCAATACTCTTACGGAAATCAATCCCTGGTCCGGTGTGGCGATGATGCTTATGATGGGCTTGGGAATGGCATCGCTTTATTCCGTAATGCTGGGCAGAGGGTACAGCGATAAAAAGTGGGAAATCAAACATTTTGTAATAGTCCTTGCCGTTTTCTTCGCATCATATTATCTTTCCATGTTGACATTGGCTCATCCCGTTATCAAATTCATTCAACCTGAATCTGTGGAAAATTTTAAAAACGGTTTGGCACTTGCAGGTGAGAAGGGCAGTGTTTATAAATCTTACTTACAGCATTTCAATGATTTGTCATGGGCAAAAAAACTTGCAGGTGGCAGAAATTATTTTTCCGAGGTTCAAGCCGTTTCCGCTGCAATAAGGACTGTTGCGGTTCTGCTCACAACCGCATTTATAGTTAAAGACAAGGTTGCCGCAAAAATCGGTACTTTGACATCGGTGGTGTTCTCTCTTGCAATAACCGTAGCCGACCTGTTTTTCTATTTCGGCAACGGCGGATTTCATTATTCCCAAGGTCTTAAACTTCCGAAGGTTTTTGCGGCATGTTCTTCATGGACATGTTGGGAATATTTTACGGGCTTCATTGCCGGCGGTGTAATTACGGCAATAGTTTTGTCCCTTACAAAAAAAGAAGATATTTCTGAAAGTGCCTTTGATAAATTCCCTGAAAAAATTAAAACCGTTTTCACTTTCCTGATTTGTTTCGGATTGGTTGCGGGAGCAAATTTTGTCCGTCCCGTTTTAGTTCGCTATGATGAATCGAAAACGTCTTTAATGATAATAATGACTGTTATTTCCCTTGTGATTTATCTTGCAATACTTTTCGTATGTTTCAAAAAGTTCGGTGTGAATTTGAAAAATATCACCACCGAAAAATTTGTTCATATTGTTTTACCTTCGTTTTTGGTTTATGATTTCATCGTGTATATGTTTGTAGGAAGCAAAAGTTTTATGGATGTTTTCGGCGGATTTAACTTTATCAGCGTCAGTATGTTTATTGCGGTGATTTGCTCGTTCTTCTTTGCATTTAAAAAGACAAAAGAGTTTAAATAAGATCATAAAATAATAGGACGGTTCTGAAAGTTTTTCATTTCAGAACCGTCTTGATTTATTTTATATATTTCTCCCAATCCCTCCGTCAAAAGCAAGCTTTTGCCACCTCTCTTTACACAAGGAAGGCGAAATTAAACACAACTTTCATCAAGATATTTACTTGCTGAAATAAAAACTTTTTATTAAAGAGGAAAGTATGTCTTATCTTTCAAAGCGATTTCTTTCCTCGCTGTATTTCCAGCCTGCTTCGTTTAATTTTGAAAGCAACTGATTTTTATCCTCATCCTCACCGTCGCACATTTCATCAAAGGATGAATAAAAATCACGGAGTTTCATATTGACAACGCTGACTAAAATATTTATATCATTCGGAAGCATTTTCTTTTCCTTTCAATTATAGAAGTTCGTCCATTTCCTTTTGAAGTTCCGCTAAATCACGGCGGATGCTGATTTTCTGCGGACATTTTGTTTCACAAAGACCGCATTGAACACAGTTTTTCGCCTTTTCTTTTTCGTCAAAATCCTGCCAACGCTTTTTGGATTCTTCCGCATTTGCGTAAACGGCAAATCTGTTCCATCTGTCAAAATTTGCCGGAATATTTACACCTGCGGGGCAGGGCATACAGTATCGACAGTCTGTACAGGCATTTTTCATCCTGCTGTTAAGCGTGTCCGCAACCTTTCCGACGATTTTCTTTTCTTCATCATTGAGAGGCTTGAAGTTTTCAAATGTTTTGAGGTTGTCCTCCACCTGCTCCGGAGTTGACATTCCGCTGAGAATAAGTTTAACGTTTGACAGTGTACCGCACCAACGCATTGCCCATGAAGCGGTGGAAACATCCGGGTTGTAATCCTTGAAAATCCCGTCAACTTCATCGGGAAGTTTAGCAAGAGTTCCGCCCTTAACAGGCTCCATAACGATAACGGGAATGCCCAGTTCTTCCGCTAAATCGTGTCCTTTGATGCCTGCCTGCTCACGGATGTCGATATAGTTGAGCTGAAGCTGAACAAAATCCCATTTTCTGTAACGGATAATCTTTTCAAAGGTTTCATATTCATCATGGAAAGAAAGTCCCAGATGACGGATTTTGCCTTCGGCTCTTTTCTTTTCACAGAAGTCGATAAGATTTAACTTTAAAATTTTATCCCAACGCTCCTCGTTTATGGCATGGAAAAGATAAAAATCAAAGTAGTCAGTTTGAAGTCTTTCAAGTTGTTCGTTGAAAATTCTTTCCGCATCCTCAACGGTTTCAATCGCCCACATGGGCATTTTTGTTGCAAGCAGGAAAGATTTTCTGTCATATTTTTTCATGGCTTTTCCGAAAAACGGTTCACTTTTTCCGCCATGATAAGGATATGCGGTGTCAAAATAATTAACTCCGCTTTTGATGGCTGTATCTATCATTTGCGAGGCTTTATCGAAGTCGATTTCTCCGTCTTTTTCGGGAAGTCGCATACCGCCGAAACCCAGGAGAGAAACTTCTTCATTCAGATTTTCAAATATTCTTTTTTCCATTTATAACACCTCCGAAAGTATATGATAAGTTTATCATCATGAAGAAATTTTGTCAATGAAAAGACTTGTAAAAAAAGAATAAATCTGTTAAAATCTAAAAACAGAAAGGGTGATTTATAATGTTGATTTTTAAAAGTGTATGGGCAATTTTAACATCGGTTATTCTGTTTTTCGTAGGACTTACCGTTGATACAAGCGTTAAGCCTGTGGGTGCGGAGGTGATTTCCCGTGAAAGTTATACTCTTGAGGAGGCTCTTTTAAGGGCTCAGGGTGTAACAAATGACGGAGAAAATTATTATTTCAGTGCAAACTTTTTTCTCTCAAAAGTCAATATGAAAACGGGGGAGAAAATTAAACTTAATCTTATGGCGATACCCTTTGAATTTCTTAAACAGGGATGTAATCATATCGGCGGAATAAGTTATTATGACGGTAAAATCTATGCCGCCATCGAGGACGGAAGCGATTACGTTCATCCCGTTGTTGCGGTGTTTGATGCGAACACTCTGAAATATACGGGAAAGCATTTTTATATTGATACCGACCTTCTTTGGGACGGTGTTCCCTGGTGTGCCGTTGATGAAAAGACGAATTGTATTTATGTCTGCAACTGGTCTCACGGCGAATATCTTTACGGTTACGATATAAATTCCTTTGAACTTGTTAAAACAATAAAACTTTCTCAGCCCCTTGACCGTATTCAGGGTGCGGAATTTTATGACGGATTTTTATATGCGTCGTGTGATGAAAAAAATGATATGAAGCGTATTTTTAAAGTTGACGTTTCAAGCGGAGAGGTTTCGGATTTTATTATCAGAAATATCGGCAAGGGCTACGAAGCGGAGGGTATGACCGTTACCGTGGAGAACGGAAAACCCGTTTTTCATGTGCTTGATGTGGGCAAAGAAAGACTCAGCCTTTCCATAACAAAATATAAAACGACAGGTTAAATTAAAAATCCCTGCTCTACGCACAATTTGTAATTTATATCAAACATTGTAGGGAACGGTCTTGACCGTTCCGGAAATATAATTTAAAACAAAATTATTATATTTAAATATTACAATCCCTCCGTCAAAAGCAATGCTTTTGCCACCTCCCTTTACACAAGGGAGGCAAAATTTAACACGACTTTCATCAAGATATTTACTTGCTGAAAAAATATGTTTACATAAGTTTTAGCAGAATTTTATCGGTCG
>JAZUKF010000016.1:0-13729 GCA_045643165.1 Acutalibacteraceae bacterium
AAAACTTTTACCGGAAGCAAGAGTAGTGCGTATGGATGCGGACTCTACGATGTCAAGAATGTCCTATGAAAATACGTTCAGCGATTTTTCAAACGGTAAATATGATATTTTGTTAGGAACGCAAATGGTAGCAAAGGGACTTGATTTTGAAAATGTTACCCTTGTAGGCATTGTAAATGCTGATTCTCAACTTAACAATGACGATTTCCGAAGTTCGGAAAGAACTTTTTCCCTACTGACACAGGTTATCGGTCGTTCCGGTCGCGGAAAGTATAAAGGTAAGGCGATAATTCAGACTTATTATCCCGATAACGAAATTATTTCTTTTGCAAAAAATCAAGATTACAAGTCATTTTTCAGTTATGAAATAAAACTGCGGAAAATGTTGGTTTATCCGCCTTATTGCGATATTTGTTCCGTAGGATTTGTGGGTATAAATGAAGCGGATGTATATAAATCTTCAATATTGTTTTTCGATAAACTTAAAGAGAAGATGAAAAATAAAAAAAATGAAAAGATAATTGTTCTCGGTCCAGTGCCTTTAAAGGTTGCAAAGGTTGGGAAAAAATACAGATACAGGCTTATTATTAAATGCCGAAACAGTAAGAATTTCAGAGAAATAATCAGTTCATTGATCGATGAACTCAGTGATAACCTTAAAAAATTAAATGTTTCTGTTTTTGCAGATATAAATCCGGAAAATACGGTATAAACAGGAGTATAAAAATGGCATTAAGAAATATTGTAACAAAAGAAGATCCTATATTAAGAAAGAAAAGCAGAACTATTGAAAAATTTGATTCAAGGCTTTCGGACTTGATTGACGATATGATTGAAACTATGCACAACGCAAACGGCGTCGGTCTTGCCGCTGTTCAGGTGGGTATGTTAAGAAGAGTTGTGGTTGTTGATGTGGGAGAAGGACCGATTGAACTTGTTAATCCGGAAATTATCGAAGAATCCGAAAAAAAGCAGGTGGGATATGAAGGTTGCCTTTCAATTCCCGGCGAATCGGGTATTACTTCACGTCCCATGACAGTTAAAGTCAAAGCACAAAACCGTGACGGGAAATGGCATATATATAAAGCATCCGAACTTAAAGCACGTGCTTTTTGTCATGAAATAGACCATCTTGACGGTATTTTATATATTGATAAAGTCATTGAGTCAAGTGAAAAATAAAAAGGTGATTTGATGAAAGTAATTTTTATGGGTACTCCGGATTTCGCGGTGCCTTGTCTTGAATATTTGATAAAATCGGATAATGAAGTTGCAGGTGTTTTCACTCAACCGGATAAACCCGTAGGAAGAAAAAGAATTTTAACTCCGCCTCCGGTAAAGGTTACGGCGGAAGATAATAATATTCCCGTATTTCAACCGGATACTTTGCGTAACGGCGAAGCGATGAAAATAATTGATGAAATTAACCCGGATATAATTATTGTTGTTGCTTACGGTAAAATTCTCCCTGAAGAAATTATAAATTATCCGAAATACGGTTGCATCAATATTCACGGTTCTCTTTTACCGAAACTCAGAGGAGCCGCACCTATTCAATGGTCTGTAATCAACGGTGATGAGTATTCCGGAATTACTTCCATGTATATGGATGCAGGTCTTGACACCGGCGATATGATTATAAAAAGGGAAGTTAAAATTGATTTTGAAGAAACTGCCGGAGAACTTTATGACAGACTTTCCCTAATTGGTTCCCGGGTTCTTGATGAAACTTTAAAAATGATAAACAGCGGTGAAGTTGTAAGAGAAAAGCAGGATAATTCCGCTTCGACTTATGCTCCGCTTTTGAATAAAGAAATATCAAATATTAACTGGAATGACAGTGCATTATCCGTTTACAATAAAATCAGAGGGTTAAATCCCTGGCCTGTTGCTTCAACGGTTATTAACGGCAAAAAAGTAAAGATTTATTCTTCAAAATATATTGAAAATTTAAACGGTAAACCGGGTGAAATTGTAAGAGCAGATAAAAGATTGCTTGTTTCCTGCGGAGACGGAAACGGTGTGGAAATCCTTGTTTTACAACCGGAAGGAAAAAAACAGATGAATTCCGATGCTTTTCTTCTCGGTAACGGTTTAAATGCAGGAGATATTATCGGTGGGTGATTTTAGTGGGTATTTATTGGCAAAGTTATTTATATAATTATTGGTTATATCTTATCATTGTCGGACCGGCACTTATATTTTCCGTTTTTGCTCAAATCAGAGTAAAAAATGCGTTTAATAAATATTCCCGTGTCCTTTCTTCACGGGGTTTGACCGGTGCAAATGCCGCAATGAGCATTTTATCGTTTTATGGAATACGTGATGTTCATATTGAGCATATCAGAGGAAAATTGTCTGATCACTATGATCCTAAAAGCAAGACGATAAGGCTTTCGGATGCGGTATTCAGTTCGTCTTCCGTTGCTGCTATCGGAGTTGCCTGTCATGAGGCGGGGCATGCCGCTCAACATGCCGAAGAATATAAACCGATTAAATTCAGAAATGCCATTATTCCCGTTTGTAATGTGGGTTCTACTTTGGGTATTCCCATTGCCATTGTGGGTGTATTTCTCAACAGTGATGCGTTAATAAATCTCGGTCTTGCAATGTATTCTCTTATAGCGGTTTTTCAATTTGCGACCTTGCCTATCGAATTTAATGCAAGCCGCAGAGCGGTTGACGTGATCGAACAATCGGGGATTTTACAGGGTGAAGAGTTAAACGGTGCCAAAAAAGTTCTCTCAGCCGCCGCATTGACATACGTTGCCGCCCTTGCAACATCTATTGCAAACTTATTAAGGCTTATAATTATTTTTAACAGAGGAAGCGACCGTAAATGAGTAAAAGTCCGAGACAAATCGCTTTTGAAATTCTTGATAAGATAAACCGTTCAAATGCCTATTCGAATTTAACACTTGATTATTATCTTAACAATGAAAATCTCAATAATACCGATAAGGCGTTTGTCAGTTTTTTGGTTTACGGTGTTATTGAACGATTGATAACGATTGATTATCAACTTTCTTTGTATTTAAAACAACCGATAAAAAAGTTGCGTCCGGAAGTTTTAACTGTTTTAAGATTAGGCGTATATCAAATATTATTTGCCGATAAAGTCCCGGACAGAGCATCTATAAACGAAAGTGTAAATTTAGTAAAGAATAATAAATGTGCTTTTGCATCCGGTCTTGTTAACGCAGTTTTAAGGAATGTATCAAAAAACGGTTTGGTTTTGCCGAATGAAAACGATAAAAACTATTTATCCGTTAAATATTCATGTCCGGATGAACTTATAAATTTATGGAAAAAAAGTTATTCTGAAGAAAAAACTATTGATATTTTATCAAATTCTCTGGGAAATGTTCCTTTATATATCAGAACAAATACGTTGAAAACAACATCCGATGAACTGATTGATTTACTTAAATCCGAAGGTATCGAAGCCGAAAAAAGCACACTTTCAGATGAAGCACTTGTTCTACATAATCAGGGCGGAATTGAAAATCTGAAATGTTTTAAAGACGGTTTGTTTCATGTTCAGGATCTGTCATCCCAGATATGCTGTAAAATTCTTGATGCAAAAGAAAATGATTTAGTTTATGATGTTTGCTCCGCTCCCGGAGGAAAATCTTTTACAATATCGCAATATATGAAGAATAAGGGTAAGATTAAGGCATACGATATTTATCCCTCAAGAGTAAATCTGATTTTAAATGATGCAAAAAGACTGGGTATAGATTGTATCAATGCGGAAGTTTTTGACGCTTCTGTTTTTGATGAAACAAGAGAAAAAGCGGATAAAGTCCTTTGCGATGTTCCCTGTTCCGGGCTGGGAATTATAAGAAGAAAACCGGAAATTAAATATAAAAGTCTATCAGATATTGACAAATTACACAATTTGCAGTATCTTATACTGTGTGTAACCGCAAAATATGTTAAAGACGGCGGTACACTTGTATATTCAACTTGCAGTATAAATCCTAATGAGAATACGGAAATCTGCAAAAAATTCTCGGAAAATAATAAAGAGTTTAAACTTTGTGAGATTGACGACGGGGAAAAATACGGTATTGTGGAAAATAATATGCTGACGATTTTACCGGGCAAAAATGATACAGACGGATTTTTTGTTGCAAAGTTTGTCAAGAATTAAATCGGAGGATTTATGTTTTGGATAAATATGATATCAAGTCATTGACAAAAGATGAACTTGAAGAAGTTTTCGGAGAATTATCTTTACCGAAATTTCGTGCGGGACAAGTTTTTTCATGGCTTCATAATAAATCGGCAGATTCCTTCGATGAAATGACAAATATTTCAAAAGAGTTAAGAATTTTGCTTTCGGAAAAATTTGAAATCCGTACCTGTAAGATTGAGAAAAAAAGAGTTTCGCAAACAGATTTAACGGTTAAATATCTTTTTGAACTCAATGACGGTGAATATATTGAAAGTGTGTTGATGAAATACAAATACGGATATACACTTTGTGTTTCAACTCAGGTCGGATGTTTGATGGGATGCAAATTCTGTGCTTCAACGGTAAACGGAAAGGTTCGCAATTTAACCGCTTCGGAAATTCTTTCCCAGGTTTATACCGCACAAAAGGATGAAAATATTAAAATATCTCATATCGTTTTAATGGGAATGGGAGAGCCTCTTGATAATTACGATAATGTTTTAAGGTTTCTGAAACTTGTTAATTGCAAGGACGGATTAAATATTTCCATGAGGAATATTTCTCTTTCAACCTGCGGACTTGTTCCGGAAATATATAAATTGCTTAATGAAAATCTTCAGTTGACTCTTTCAGTTTCTCTGCATGCTCCGAATGATGAAATACGTTCAAGAATTATGCCGATAAACAGAAAGTATCATATTGAAGAATTGATAAAGGCATGCCGTGATTATTCTGAAAAAACTTCAAGGAGAATTTCTTTTGAGTATTCTATGATAAGCGGTGTCAACGACAGCGATGAATGTGCAAAACAATTAGCGGAATTGTTAAAAGGAATGTTATGTCATGTTAATTTAATTCCCGTTAACAATGTTCGTGAAAATAATTATGTTAAAAGTCCGAAGGACAGATTGATGAAATTCAGTTCTCTTATCGAGAAGGCGGGAATTGCCGTAACGGTCAGGAGAAGTTTAGGCGGAGATATCGAAGCATCCTGCGGTCAGTTAAGAAATAAGCATTTGTCGGATAAAGGTGGTAAGTCTATTGAAGGTAATCGGAAAAACTAATATCGGAATGATTCGTTCCAGCAATCAAGATGCTTTCAACACAGGCACTTTTGATGAAAATACGGCTTGGGCTGTTGTGTGCGACGGAATGGGCGGAGCAAATGGCGGTGATGTTGCAAGTTCTATGGCGGTTGATATTATTTCAAATAAAATCAAAACCGGTTATAGCCCTAAAATGCAATCTTCATCAATTAAGACTTTACTTGTTTCCGCAATCAATCTTGCTAATTTGCGTATTTTTGATAAATCTGTTGATGAACCGTCTTTTTACGGAATGGGAACTACTGCGGTTATTGCTTTCGTAAGAGATGATGAACTGTTTGTCGCCCATGCCGGGGACAGCAGAGCATATACGATATCAGAACATAAAATCGAACAGATTACAACGGACCATTCTGTTGTGCAGGAAATGATCAAAAGGGGAGAGATTTCCGCAGAACAAGCGAAAAACCATCCCATTAAGAATTACATAACCAGGGCATTGGGTGTCAGCGATAAGATTGAAGTTGATATTACTTCATCTGAATTTTCCAATGATGATGTTGTTTTGCTTTGTTCAGACGGTCTTACAAATTTCGTTGAAAACGAAGAAATTAAAAATATTATTGAAGAAGATATAGATTTATCTGTTGATAAACTGATAAATCTTGCAAATAAAAACGGCGGAAAAGATAACATAACCGTTGTGGTAGTAAAACATTAACTTGATGTGAAATAAGGAGAATGACTTATGGATAGTTATGTCGGAAAACGTATTGACGGACGATATGAAATCAGAGAAATTGTCGGTGTAGGCGGTATGGCGGTTGTTTATAAAGCCTATGATAATATTGATGACAGAATTGTTGCCGTAAAAATTTTAAAGGAGGAATTTCTTGCTAACGAGGAATTCCGACGCAGATTTAAAAATGAATCGAAGGCAATAGCAGTGCTTTCTCATCAGAATATAGTTAAAGTTTTTGATGTCAGTTTCGGCGACAGACTTCAATATATTGTAATGGAATATGTTGAGGGTATAACACTTAAAGAATATATCGGTCAGCAGGGTGTTATTAACTGCAAAGAGGTTGTACATTTTACTACTCAAATTCTTCGTGCTTTACAGCATGCCCATGATAAAGGGATTGTGCACCGTGATATAAAACCGCAGAATATTATGCTTTTGCAAAACGGAAATATTAAGGTAACGGATTTCGGTATTGCACGTTTCAGCCGTGGCGAAACAAGAACATTGACGGAAAGTACGCTGGGTTCCGTTCACTATGTCAGTCCCGAACAGGCAAGGGGAGAGCAAACCGACGAAAAGACGGATATTTATTCCGTCGGCGTACTTATGTATGAAATGCTTACAGGTCAATTACCTTTCCAAAGCGACAGTGCATTATCAGTTGCTTTGATGCAGGTTCAGGAGGAAGCAACTCCTCCTACGGCAATCAACGGTGATATTCCCACCGGTCTTGAACAGATAACTCTTAAGGCGATGCAGAAAAATCTGAAAGAAAGATATCAGTCTGCCGCTGAAATGCTTCTTGACATTGAAGAATATAAAAGAAATCCGGCAGTAGTTTTTGACTATTCATATTTTGTTGATTCCAATCCCACAAAACATATTTCATCCGAGGAAGTTAAGGCATTTACCAATGATGTTGGAATTAAGGAAGTCGATCCCATTCCGGAGGAAGAAATCAATGAATATGTTAAGAGAGGTACAAAAAGTAAGAAAAAGAAAAAATCTCCGCTTCCGGTAATTGTGGGTGCATTAAGTGCTGTTCTGATTGTACTTCTTTGTGCAGTGGGATATATGTTCTTTAAAGAAGATTTAAAAGGCATTTTTGCTTTAAATCATACTGTTCCCAATTTTGTCGGATTGAATTATTATGATGAAATCCAGGGAAGAAAAGAATATAAATATTTTGAATTATCCGTTGTTGATACGGAATCTTCCGAATATGATGAAGGTATCGTCATTGAGCAGAGTGTAAAAGACGGTGAAAAGATTAAATCCGGTTCAACGATTACTCTTAATGTTGCCGTTAAAGCATCCGGAATACTTGTTCCCGATGTTGTTGACTATACGTTGTTTGATGCAGAGGAATTACTGAGTAATAAAGGTTTGAATGTCATTATTGAATATGAGAAAAGCGAAACAGTTGATGAAGGTAAAGTAATCAGAACAGAGCCTATTAACGGAAGCACTCTTATGGACGGAGACGATATTACAATATTTATAAGTAAGGGTGATGAAAGCGGTAAAGTTACCGTTCCGGATATAGCCAACAAACTTCCCGAAATGGCAAAATATGATTTAGAGGCTGTTGGTCTTAAACTTGACACTTCTTATGCCGAGGAAACAAGTCCTACCGTAAAAAAAGGATATATTATATCTTCCAATCCTGCAATCGGTTCCTCTGTAAGTGAGGGAACCACCGTAAAGGTTACAGTAAGTCTCGGTCAAAGTGCAGGTTCAAAAGATGTTACCGTAAAACTTCCCTCATCCGGTTCGGGTTCTGTTGTTTATAAGGTAAACGGTAATACAGTTAATACACTTTCTTCATATAATTTCTTCGGTCAGAATTACTTCTATACTGTAACGGGTGTTGGTAATAATGATAAGGTTGAAGTTTATGTAAATGATAATCTTTATTTTTCGTGTTATATCGACTTTACTTCAAATCCCGTAAGAGTTAAGAGTTATACCGACCATACGGGAACGGTTGATTACAGTTCAATCTATTGATTCGGAGTGTATGCTTGTGGAAAAGCTTGAAGGCATTATTATTAAAGGAATCGGCGGCTTCTATTATGTGGAAGTCGCTGATAATATATATGAGTGTAAGGCGAGGGGAATATTCAGAAAAAATAAAATATCTCCTCTTGCGGGGGACAGAGTTTATATCACCGTTGCCGAGGACAGCGAAAATACCATTGATGAAATCAAACCGAGAGTTACTGTTTTAAACAGACCTCCTGTGGCGAATATTGACCGTTTGTTTATTGTTTCATCTCTGGCTTCTCCCACACCGAATACTTTGGTAATTGATAAAATGACTGCAATTGCCGAGAAAAATAATATTGAAGTGATTATTGTTTTTACAAAATCCGACCTTGAGGATTATTCAGAATACGAAAACATATATACAAATGCAGGATTTAAAACGATTATTACGTCTGTCGAGGACAGTAAAGGCGTTGAAGAGATTAAATCATTGCTGAAAGGTCATATCAGTGCATTTGCAGGTAATTCAGGTGTGGGAAAATCCACTCTTCTCAATATGATTTCTCCCGAACTATCTTTGAAAACAGGGGAAATAAGCGATAAACTGGGTCGTGGCAGACATACCACAAGACACGTTGAATTATATAAAATTTGCGGAGGATATATTGCAGATACTCCCGGATTTTCTTCCATAGATATTGAAAATTCAGAATTGATTTTAAAGGATGATTTGCCGTATTGTTTTAAGGAATTTAAAGATTATCTCGGTGAATGTAAGTTTTCCACCTGTTCGCATACCGTTGATAAGGGCTGTAAAATAATAGAAGCGGTGGAAAAAGGTATTATTTCAAAATCACGTCATGAAAGTTACTGTACTCTTTTTGAGCAGGTTAAAAACATAAAAGAATGGGAACTTTCATAAAATAATATATTACTCACAGAATTTTCTTTCCGGAATATAATGAAATAACAAGAATTTCGGGAGTGATTATTTTGAGAAGAGGTCAATTTTGTAAGACAGGACTTTTTTTAATCTCATTTGGAATAGGCTTGTTTCTTGCGTGTTGTTTTCCGTCATCCTTCCTTCTTGCGGTAATTGCTCTTGCGATTGTTGTTATAGGCTTTTGCGTTCTCAGAAAATAATTGTGAGGTGTTATTATGAAGGTTATCGTTTTTAACAATCCTAAACTTGTAAGCGGTATTTTGAGGTTGATTTTCGGAATTAAAAAACAAAACTTTGAACAATGACTGTATAATATTACATAAAATATAAAAATAACTCTTGAAATTTTTTGCACCGTATGATATAATCATCTAAACGCAATGATAAAGAGAGTAGATAAACTTACTTGCTTTTCAGAGAAAATCGGTCGTGGCTGAAAGCCGATTTACTGCATTGTTTATTGAAGTTCACTTTTGAGCGGCTGATTGAAGCATTATGTTGTAGGTCATGACGGTTTTCCCCGTTACGGAAAAAAGAGTGTTTGCTCTTAACCTTTTGGTTTGTGCAAAAATTAGGGTGGTACCACGGAAGTTCGCTTTCGTCCCTTATTTACAGGGACGGAAGTTTTTATTTTTCCTGCCCTATCATTCTATTATTTTCTATATACAGAAAGGATGCAGAATTATGAAAGAAAAACTTGAAAGCATCGGACGTGAAGCAAAGGATATTATCTCCAAGGTTTCTTCAAAGGCTGAACTTGATAATATCAGAGTTAAGTATCTCGGTAAAAAAGGTGAGTTGACCGTAGTTCTTAAACAAATGGGTTCTCTTTCTGCCGAAGAAAGACCGAAAATGGGACAGGTGGCAAATGAAGTCAGAAGTTTTATTGAAAAACTTATCAGCGATGCTGAAATAAAAATTAAGGCGGAGGAGTTGAATAATAAACTCCGAAATGAAAAAATAGATGTTACCATGCCGGGTAAATGTCATGAAATCGGACACAGACATCCTCTTAATCAGGTTTTGAATGAAGTTAAAGATATTTTTATGGGGATGGGATTTGATATCGCAACCGGTCCGGAAGTGGAATGGGATTATTATAATTTTGAAGCATTGAATATCCCGAAGGACCATCCTGCCCGTGATACACAGGATACTTTCTATATCACGGAAAATATGCTTCTCAGAACACAAACTTCACCGGTTCAGATTCGTGTTATGGAAAATCAGAAACCTCCTATCAGAATTATCGCTCCCGGTCGTGTTTACCGTTCCGATGCGGTTGATGCAACACATTCACCTCTGTTCCATCAGATTGAAGGTCTTGTTGTTGATAAGAATATTACCATGGCGGATTTGAAAGGAAATCTTGAAGATTTTGCAAAGGCTCTTTACGGTAATGATACAAAAATAAGGCTTCGTCCTCATCATTTCCCGTTCACTGAACCGTCATGTGAAATTGACGTTACCTGTTTCCGTTGCGGAGGTAAGGGCTGTCCCATGTGTAAAGGTGAAGGCTTTATCGAAATTCTCGGTGCCGGAATGGTTCATCCCAAGGTGTTGAGCGTGTGCGGAATTGATCCCAATGAATACAGCGGTTATGCATTCGGTGTAGGTCTTGAACGACTTGTTATGTTCCGCTACAATATTGATGATATGCGTCTTCTTTATGAAAATGATATGCGTTTCCTGGGACAGTTTTAAGGGAGGTTAGTAAAATGAATTTATCAAAAAAATGGTTGCTTGATTATGTTGACCTTGATGTTGACGATAAAACTTTTGCCGATGAAATGACATTGTCCGGTTCAAAGGTGGAAGGATATGAAAAAGAAGGTTCCGAACTTAAAAATATTGTTGTAGGAAAAGTTTTGAGTCTTGAAAGACATCCTGATTCCGATCATCTTTGGATTTGCAGTATTGATGTGGGCAAGGATGAAAAACTTCAGATTGTTACCGGCGCACAGAATTTAAAGGTTGATGACATTGTTCCGGTTGCACTTCATAATTCTGTTGTTGCAGGCGGACACGAAATTAAAAAAGGTAAACTTCGTGGTGTTGAAAGTTGCGGTATGCTTTGTTCTCTCGGTGAATTAGGCCTGACCGCTCATGATTTTCCCTATGCGGTTGAGGACGGTATCTTTGTTCTCGGTGATGACTGCGACAGAACTCTCGGCATTGACATTCATAAAGCGACTGGATTTAATGATGTTGTAACAGAGTTTGAAATCACTTCAAACCGCTCGGATTGTATGAGTATTATCGGTCTTGCAAGAGAGGCATCCGCCACATTTAATAAGGAATTAAAAGTTCCGACTCCCGTTGTTAAATCATCCGGCGGTGATGTAAACGAATTTTTAAAGGTGGATATTATAAATACTGAAAAATGTTACAGATATTGCGGTGCAGTCGTTAAAAATGTCAGAGTAAAATCTTCTCCCCGTTGGATGAGAGAAAGGTTGAGAGCCTGCGGTGTCAGACCTATAAATAACATTGTTGATATTACTAACTTTGTTATGCTTGAATACGGTCAGCCCATGCATGCTTTTGATTTAAGATATCTTAACGGCGGTCATGTAATTGTAAGAAATGCCGAAAACGGAGAAAAAATCACCACTCTTGACGGCGTTGAACGTGAACTTAATGAAGAAATGCTTGTTATTGCCGATGAAAAAAGTCCCGTTGCCGTTGCCGGTGTTATGGGCGGAGAATTCAGCGGAATTATGGACGATACAAATACTATAGTTTTTGAATCCGCTTGTTTTAACGGTGTAAGTGTCAGAAGAACTGCCAAGGCTCTCGGTATGAGAACGGAAGCCAGCTCAAGATATGAAAAAGAACTTAATCCCGAAAGTTGTCTTACTTGTCTGAACCGTGCTTTGGAACTTGTGGAAATGCTTGATGCAGGTGATGTTGTAACAGGTGTTATTGATAATTTCCCGACACCTAAAAAGGTTGTTAAACTTCCCTTTGAGCCTGAATGGGTTAATAATTTTATCGGTATAAATGTTTCCGCCGAGGAACAGAAAAACATTCTTGAAAAAATCGGATTTAAGGTTGAAAATAATGAAATTATTTCTCCTTATTTCAGAAATGATATTGAGCATAATGCTGATATTTCCGAGGAAATTGCAAGATTTTACGGTTTTCATAATATTCCCAACCGCAGACTTTCCGGTGTTGCTAACGGTAAATATACCCCTATGCAGAAGTTGGAAAAAACCGTAAATGATATTTGTATCGGATGCGGATTAAGTGAAATAGAAACATTTTCATTTATAAGTCCGAAATATTATGATAAAATAAATTTACCGGAAAATGATTTACTTCGCAATTCTATTGTAATTATGAATCCGCTTGGCGAGGATACAAGTGTAATGAGAACAACTGCTGTTCCGTCAATGCTTGAGGTCCTTTCAAGGAACTATAATAACAGAAATGAAAAGGCATATTTATATGAAATTGCCATGGAGTATATCCCCAACGGTACGGAAAAACTTCCGGATGAAAAGCAAAAAATCTGTATCGGAATGTACGGTGATGACTGTGATTTCTATAAACTTAAAGGAATTGTTGAGGAAATTCTTTCGTGCACCGGAATTTATGATTATGATGTAAAAGCACTTTGTGATAATCCCACATTCCATCCCGGCAGAACAGCCGAAATTACCGTTGACGGTGAAACGATTTCTGTTTTAGGTGAAATACATCCTGCCGTACAGGAAAATTACGGAATAGGTGTAAGGACTTATATTGCAACGATTGATTTGGAAATGATATTCAAATACAGAGTTGCGGAAAAATCTTATAAGCAGTTACCGAAATTCCCCGCATCAACAAGAGACCTTGCTTTTGTATGCGACAGAGATATTCCCGTTCTCACTCTCGAAAAAGCAATTTCCGGTGCAGCAGGAAAGATTTTGGAAAAGATTACTCTTTTTGACGTTTATACCGGTTCTCAGATTGAAAGCGGTAAAAAGAGTGTTGCTTTCAGTATTCGACTTCGTGCAGATGACAGGACTTTAACCGATGAAGAGGCGGATAATTTCGTTAAAAAGGCTGTAAAAGCATTAGAAAAAATCGGAATTTCTTTAAGAAGTTAAAAAAATTGTGAAAAAACAGTTGTGTTATCGCAAAATGTAGTGTATAATATGTATGATTAGAAAAATACGGAGGTGTATTGTATGGATGAAAAAACAATAAGGTTTTCAATTAAATCAGAATACGAGGATGAAATAAGGAAAAATCTTACCCTTGTATATGATTCATTGAAGGAAAAGGGTTATAATCCCATAAATCAAATTGTGGGTTATATTCTTTCTGAAGATCCTACTTATATTACTACTCATAACAATGCACGTAGTATTATTCGGAGAATAGACCGTGATGAGCTTTTACAGGTATTGGTTGAAAGCTACCTTAAAGATAATTAACAGGAGTGATATTTTTGGCAACCAAAAAAGAAGAAATAAAAGATGAATTTTTAATGTTCAGAGATTTACCGCTTGTTCGTTGCGGAAAAACAATTTACTACGGCAATATGTCCGATCCCTTTGTGATTATGATTCAGATTACAAGCACGAAGGAAGTAGGCGATATGGAAATCGCAGACAGAGTTATAATTCAACTCCTCTCAACAGATCCCGATGCAAGTCCGAGAGAAAGAATAATCAAGAAAAGCGAAAAGAAAGGTTTGTATAATGCGATTGATATCGGTTCTATATGGCTGAAAAGGGCATTGAATCAGAGTTCATCAAACTGATATAAATAATCTGTTTCCGTTCGGCACAGACTGAAAAAATTATAAACCCGGGCAGAGTTTAAACTCT
>JAZUKF010000017.1:0-4405 GCA_045643165.1 Acutalibacteraceae bacterium
CTTTTTTGCAACATATCTTGCAAAGTATGCGGCACTTCTGTCCACCTTTGTGGGATCTTTTCCGCTGAATGCACCGCCGCCGTGACGTGAATATCCGCCGTATGTATCAACAATGATTTTTCTTCCCGTAAGACCGCTGTCGCCCCGGGGACCGCCTGTAACAAAACGACCTGTGGGATTAACGTAAATGATAGTATCACCGTCCATCATTTCAGCGGGAACAATGGGATTGATGACGTTTTCCGTAATATCTTTTCTGATTTGTTCAAGGGAAACATCAGCACTGTGCTGTGAAGAAACAACTATTGTGTCAACCCTGACAGGCTTGTTGTTTCCGTCATATTCAACGGTAACCTGAGTTTTTCCGTCGGCTCTCAAATAGGGGAGAGTTCCGTTCTTGCGAACGAGAGTAAGCCTTTTCGCAAGTCTGTGGGCAAGGGAGATGGGCATGGGCATAAGTTCCGGAGTTTCGTTACAGGCATAACCGAACATCATACCCTGGTCCCCGGCACCGTTAAGGTTGAATTTATCGAAATTGCCGTCCTTGATTTCGGCTGAATTGTCAACGCCGAGAGCGATATCCGCCGACTGCTCGTCGATGGAAAGGAGAACCTTGCAGGTGTTACCGTTAAAGCCCTTTGAATCATCGTCATAACCGATATCGCAAACAACTTTTCTTGCTATTTTTTCAATATCAATTTCTGTGGAAGTCGTAATTTCTCCCATAATGAAAATCTGTCCGGTTGTGCATGTGGTTTCACAGGCAACTCTGCCCATAGGATCTTTTTCCATTATTGCGTCAAGAATTGCGTCTGAAATCTGATCGCAAATTTTATCCGGATGTCCTTCTGTTACCGATTCAGAAGTAAAAAGATGTTTAGCCATTATATTTTACCGTCCTATCTTTGTATTCTCTGACGAAAAAACTCCCGTGGATGTCCAAGGGAGTTGACACTCTTATCTTTCGGTTACTCCGCAGGATTTAGCACCTTGCTTAAAAAGTAGGTTGCCGAGCTTCACAGGGCCAGTCCCTCCGCTACTCTTAATAAGTTATATTTAATTTACATCTTATTCTATATCATTTCACAGGGTTTGTCAAGAGAAATTTCCGTTATCGCATATTTTTCAGTCGAATTCTGTCAAGAATGCCGAATGATATGGGATATGCCGCAACGGCAAGCACTATTCCTTTTAAAAGATTAAGTCCCGTTACGCTTATCAGATATGTACGGAGAAATTCTTTCGTTATCTCCTGATTAAGGAAAAATCTGAAATAAAGAGGCGTGATAAAATAGTTTGCGATAACTCCGAGAACTAAAATTGACATAAGTGAAATAATTCCCGAAATGACTGCTGTTTTCATTTTACCGGATGACTTTTTTTGAAGATGCTTGAAAATAAGCGTGTATGGTACGGTGAAGGCACAGCCCACAATGAAATTCATCACGTTGCCGAATCCCATTGTACTGCCCAGACCTTTGACAAGAACGTGAATAATATTTTTTATCAGTCCTATGACTATTCCCGCAACAGGTCCTAAAAATATCGAACCGGTCAGGGCAATAATATCGCTTAAATCATATTTGAGAAATCCGAAGGAGATGAAGGGTATCTCAAATATGTACAGCACAAACGCCGCCGCAGAAAGCATGGAAACGGTAACGATTTTTGTAAGTGATGAAAATGATTTTTTTTCCTGTTCCATTTTGTAACCTCCGTAGAAAAAGTCCTGCTTGTAAGAAATACAAACAGGACAGTTCAGTTAAAATAAACCTTCTTTCGTCCGGACTGTACCGTCGGTTTCGGAATCACACCGAATCTGCCTTAGGCTTGCGGACTAACGGAAAACCGCATTACCGCCGGTGGGGAATTACACCCCGCCCTGAAAGTTATTATTTATTTTGTTTCTTTTCAACGAAATTGACAATATCGCCGATAGTTTTAAATCTTTCCAAGGCTTCGTCGGGAAATTCCATATTGAATGTGTCCTCAAAGGACATGGCAAGATCGATAAAATCAATACTGTTTGCATCAAGGTCTTCCACCAGCAAAGTGTCGGGAGATAAACTTTCAACAGGTACTTCAAACAATTCGGAAATTATGGTTGCAATTTCTTTAAAATTCATAAGCGGCAACCTCCTTTTAGAATAGTGTATCCGCTGATACTAACAATATAATAATATTATGATAATTTGTCAAGTATTTTACATAAAATCTTTTTTTTAACTGATTTTGTAAAAAATAACGAAATTAAATTTTTTTCGTATTACCTATTGACAGGAAAATTACAAAAAAGTTACAGAATTTAATTTTGCAGGATGAAAAAATTTTCTTGCAAAAAGATGAAATTCATTTTTAAACATTTTGCCGAAATTAACGAAAAAATACATAAAAAACAGATAAAATTTTTAACGGAAAAATTTTCTACATCAAAATTTTCCATGTGGAAAACTCTGTGGAAAACGGGGAAAAGTATTGATAAATCAATGATTTTTGCCTATGGAAAACGAAAAATGCCCTATTTTTATTCTATTTTAGAATAAAAACCGCAATAAAAGTATGTGCTGAATTTTGCAGGAAAATGTCGATTTTATCATAATATTTTTTAATATTTTTTCTCAGTCAAGGAACAATTCGGTTACAAAATTTTACTGCAAAAATTACGGAAAAAAGTTATTTTTTGTTTCGGAAAAAAATAAATTCGTCTATTTGCACAAATTTTTTATTGTTGACAGATAATCAAAAAAAATGTAAAATATTATAAAATTGTATAAAGGATGAGGGATAATGAGTTTTGCAGATAAAGTTTTTGTTGAAAATATAAATGATATTCTTACTAACGGATTTTCGGATGAACAACTTAACGTCCGCCCCCGTTGGGAGGACGGTACGCCTGCTCATACCATAAAGAAATTTGCAATGGTGAACAGATACGATTTAAGTAAAGAGTTTCCCATTATTACATTGAGAAAAACGTATTTCAAGAGTTGTATTGATGAACTTCTTTGGATATGGCAGAAAAAAAGTAATAAAATCTCCGAGTTGGGTTCTCATGTCTGGGACTCCTGGGCTGATGAAAATGGAACGATCGGTAAAGCATACGGTTATCAGCTGGGTGTAAAGCATATCTATCCCGAAGGCGAATTTGACCAGGTTGACAGGGTGCTTTTCGATTTGAAAAATAATCCTGCCAGCAGGAGAATTATGACTAACCTTTATAATCATCATGATTTGCATGAAATGGGACTTGCTCCCTGTGCATACGGCTTGACACTGAATGTAACGGGCAACAAGCTTAACGGAATGTTAAATCAGCGTTCACAGGATATGCTTACCGCAAACAACTGGAATGTCGCACAGTATGCAGTTCTCATGCATATGATGGCTCAGGTATGTGATTTGGAAGTCGGAGAACTTGTTCATGTCATAGCAGATGCACATATCTATGACAGACATATTCCAATTGTTGAAGAAGTTATTAAAAATGAGCAGTTTCCTGCTCCTAAATTTGAAATCAATCCTGATATCAAAGACTTCTATGCCTTTACAAAAGATGATTTCAAACTTGTGGACTATCAGGCATGTACAAAAAAATACGACATACCTGTAGCAATCTGAGGTAGATATGCAGGCAATACTTCATTGTGACAAAAAATGGGGAATCGGAAAACGTAATGACCTTATGTTCCGTCTTCCTCTTGATATGAAATTCTTCCGCAACACTACAAAAGGCAAAGTTGTCGTAATGGGTTCAAACACCCTTCTCTCTTTTCCCGAGTCAAAGCCTCTGAAAAACAGAACCAACATAGTTCTCTGGCCGGGCGGAGATAAGAACAGAGCAAAGGAAGACGGCTTTATAATGGTTGAAAGTTTGGACGAGCTCTTTCTTGAAATAAAGAAATACAATACTGATGATGTCTTTATCATAGGCGGAGCCATGATGTATCACACAATGCTTCCTTATTGCAGTAAGGTTTATCTTACAAAGGTTGATACAGACGGTAATGCTGAAGTTTTCTTTGACAATCTTGATGAACTTCCGAATTGGAAAATGACCGAACAGTCAGAACCTGTTGATGATAACGGATATACTATCCGCTTTACTGTTTATGAGAACAGTAATGTCATTTGCGGTTAACAATATCCATGATGCATTTTTCCATCATAGTCTGTTGAAGATAAGTACCAACTTCTTTTATCTCAACATCATATTTGGCAAGTCTTTTCAAAATGCGTTTTACGTCGGACAGTTTGTAGTTTGATACTGCAGCTTTATACGTATCCTTATCCTTTGGCATTACTATAGGTCTGTCCGTATCAAAGTACTTGGCCTTCAGAGCCTCATCTATGCTCATTCTCTTTGAAAGATTCATTTCAACTGATAAAAGCCTTCTGAAGAAGGTTG
>JAZUKF010000018.1:0-13350 GCA_045643165.1 Acutalibacteraceae bacterium
TTAAAAAATCTTTTCCTTTAATATTCATACCTATCACCTTATAAAACCTTTGCTAAAAATGTTTTAAGTCTTTCACTTTTAGGATCATTGAATACTTCCTCCGGTGTTCCGTCCTCAGCAATATATCCGTCATCGAGGAACAAAACTCTGTTTGAAACCTCTTTTGCAAATCCCATTTCATGGGTTACAATAACCATAGTCATTCCGTCCTCGGCAAGTTCCTTCATAACATCAAGAACTTCACCCACCATTTCGGGATCAAGGGCACTTGTAGGCTCGTCAAAGAGCATAACATCCGGCTCCATACACAAGGCTCTTACAATGGCGGCACGTTGCTTCTGTCCGCCTGAAAGCTGATTCGGGAATGATTTCGCCTTATCTGCAAGTCCCACTCTCTCCAGCAGTTGCATTGCCTTTTGCTCCGCATCTTCCTTTGATAATTTCTTAAGCATTACCGGAGCACACGTCAGATTATCTAAAATATTCATATTCATAAAAAGATTGAATTGCTGGAAAACCATTCCCATTTTCTGACGGTGTAAATTGATATTTATTTTTTTATCGGTTAAATCGTTACCTTCAAAAATAATATGTCCGCCGGAGGGCTTTTCCAAAAGATTTAAGCATCTGAGAAATGTGGATTTCCCCGAACCCGAAGGACCTATCACGCAAACCACATCACCTTTACTGATTTCAACATCAATACCTTTAAGCACTTCATTCTCTTTGAAATTCTTTTTCAGATTTTTAACGCTTATCACTTTTTGCCAGCCTCCTTTCAACGATTTTTAAAATCTGTGTAAGTATAACTACAAGCACAAGATAAACAAGCGCAACCGTTATCAAAGGATTAACCGCATCGTATGTATTATTTCTGATTAAATTTCCCGCCCTTGTAATATCAACAACGGCAACGTAACCGGCAACGGATGTTTCCTTTAACAAAGCAATGAATTCATTACCTATTGCGGGCAAAATATTCTTTCACGCCTGCGGGAAAACAACTTTATACATTGCCTGAAGTTTTGACATACCCAGACTTCTGCCCGCTTCCATCTGTCCGGGATCAACCGCATTTATTCCGCTTCTTATAAGTTCCGCCATATATGCGCCGGAATTGATACCGAAAGTTACTATTCCCACGGTAATTCCTTCTGAACTTACCATAATGATATAGTAAAAAATCAAAAGCAAAACAACAACAGGTACCCCACGTATCACCGTAACGTATGCATCGCATATAACCGAAACAGGTTTTAATGACGGCACATCTTCCGCAAAATATTTTAATATTGCAATAACCGTACCGATAACAACGCCGATTATCAATGCACCCAACGTAATTATAATTGTGTTTTTGAAACCGTCAATTAACATTTTGTAATATTGAGTTTCAATAAATGTTTCATAAAGTTTATTTATCCAAGCTTCCATTATATTCTCCTATAAAAGCAAATGAACGGGGCTGTCGCATCCGGGTACGGAATGTTCCCGCAGTAAAACGACAGTCCCATTATTTTATTTATTGATTGTCCGGTGCCGTGAAGGGTGCTTCGTATTTCTCAAAGATTTCCTTAATCTTACCGGAAGTCTGAAGTTCATCAAGAATTTTATTCATTTCCTCAACAAGTTCTTCATTACCGAACTTCAATGCAAAGGCATAGGGTTCTGTTGTCATTGCCTCATCAAGAATTATAAGTTTTTGATCATTCTGAGCGTTATATGCTTTAACCATATCCGCAGCGGTCAAATCATCAATAACCCATGCATCAACCTTACCTTTAACAAGTGCCGATTCCGCATCGCTGTTTGCGGTATAAGCCGAAACATCATATCCGCTTTCCATACAGAATGATTCCGCTGTTGTACCTGTCTGAACGGAAATTTTCTTTCCCGTAAGGTCTACCTTTGACTTGATTGAACTGTCCTCGGTAACAACAATAGCCTGTGCCGCCATACAATAAGGATCTGTAAACAATCCGTTTTTCTGACGTTTTTCGGTAACTGTTATACCGGAAACACCCACATCATATTTTCCCGCCAGAACACCGGGAAGAACAGAGTCAAAATCCATTTGTTCGATTTTAAGTTTTACACCGAGTTTTTCGCAGATGATATTGAGAATATCTATTTCAATACCTTCAACATTTCCGTTTTCCTTAAGTTCTTCAAAAGGCGGAAAATCAGGACTTGTTGCAATTACAAGTTCGCCTTTACTTTTAAGACTTTCAAGGGAACTTTTACTGCTTCCGCATCCTGCAAAGCAGGTCAACATCATTACTGCACACATTAAAATTGATAATACTTTTTTCATTTTTCATACCTCCGAAAAATTATTATGGGTATATTATATGCATAAAAATTATATTTGTCAATACTTTTTTGCATATTTATGCGAATTTTTTTATTTTTATGTATATTGTTTCATAATTTTTGAATAACAATAAAATTTTCTGTCATCTTTAACACATATATGACTCCATATCTACTTTAAGTAGGTTGCAACAATATTGATTATAAACTATAATGGTATCAATCAAGGAGGAAAATAATATGGATAAATACTTAACAGGCACAACGATAAAAGAATTAAGAGAAAAAATGAATATTACTCAATCGGGACTTGCCGAATTATTAAACGTCAGCGACAAAACCGTTTCAAAATGGGAAACGGGTAAGGGATATCCCGATATAACTTTGTTAGAACCCATTGCAAAAACATTCAATATTTCCGTTGCGGAGCTTTTATCGGGAAACACAATAGATAACAATAACATTTCTTCCAATGTTTTACGTTCAAAAATATATGTCTGTCCGTTGTGCGGAAACGTTTTATTCAGTATGGGACAGGCGGGAATTTACTGCCACGGAATTCAACTTCCTCCTCTCACCGCCGAAGAATATGATAAAAATCATCAGATTGAAATAAAAACGGTGGAGGACGAATATTTTGTCGAAGTTAAGCATCCCATGACAAAAGAACATCATATTTCATTCATGGCGGCAGTGTCCACCGACAGGATACAACTTGTCAAACTGTATCCCGAAGGCGATGCGCAGGCACGTTTTAAAATTAACTGCGTAAAATACATTTATTATTACTGCAACAAAGACGGACTGTTTAAATATAAAATATAAAAAATAACCGATCTCGGAAAAACTCATCTTCCGAAATCGGTTTGTTATTTTTATAAAACCTTTTCCAACATATCATTGATTATTTTTGATTCCTCAAACAATGCCAGGTTTCCCTTTTCGCCTGTTTTGAAATAGCGGAACACTTCATTCATCTGATATTCCAATTTAAGATTTGAAGAACATTTATCGCTGTAAAGTTCATTGCCGTTTTCATCTGTAATCTTTATATAATCGTATTCCTCCGGTGTATCAAAGGAAACAAAAACATTACGCTTATTACCCTTTAAATTAACAAATTCAAACATAAACTCACGTTTTCTTTTTTCCGCCTTAAAGGAAGAAAGAATATCAAGAGAAACAGTATTTTCCTTTGATTTAAGAGAATAATTTAATTTTGCAAAAATCGTTCTGTTTTTTCTTTCGGGATCCTGTTCAAGATTTTTGTTTTCAAGAGATACATCATATTTGTTTAAACCCAGGAAATTCAAAAGCAAATCCCAGACATGAACGGTTTCCTCAAAAACACCGAAATCTCCCTGTGCCCTCGCTTCAAGATAAGACGGAAGAAATTTCTGATAAACAATATCTATTTTCTTCGGATAATAACCTTCTGCGGTTAAATCGGAAAGCATATTTTTCATTGCAATAATCGGCTTCGACTGTCTTAAAATATAACCTATTGCAATGGTACAGCCGTCTCTGATATTATCAATTATTTCATATTCCCTGTTATTCAGAACGGCAGGCTTTTCGACAAAAATTTTCTTCATCCCGTTGTTAATCAATTTCTCAATTACTTCACAATGAGAATCGGCAGGAGTAGCAATAAAAGCACAATCGTAGGAAGAAATATCCTTTTCATCAAACTCGGAAAGGAATTTTACGCCATCTTCAACAAATGAATTATCAAAAATACGATCATAAACAGATATTTCCGTTACGTTATCATTCTTTTTTAATTCACGGCAAATAAACTGCCCCATTTTTCCATATCCGAATTGGATAACCTTCATCTCAAATTCCTCTTTTACCGCCAAAAACTTTTTATCAGTAAATACTCCATACCCATTTTACCTATAGTATTATACTGTCCGGCGGAACAAAAGTCAATATGAACGGAAAAACTTCTCGCTTTTTGCCATTTTAACCGTTTTTCATCACTTTCAGACGATAAATATGTTCAATATTATAATAAAAACTGATAAAAAATGATTACTCATAATTCAACAGTTTGAAAAGAAATTTTAATTATCAAAATCAGTAAGCCAATCCGCAATATCTATTATTTTAATCCCCTCATATTGGGTTTCGCAATGTTTTGTCCGTGAAATCAATATTTTCGGATATGCATCTTTAATGCAGAGCAACGGAGATATTTCACGTTCAAAAGTTTTTTCATCAGTGATATTATCGGAAACTTGAATATATATTTTTTCACTACGCTTAATTGCCACAAAGTCAATTTCAGCTTTATAAAGGACGCCAACATATACTTCATATCCTCTGCGAAACAATTCTATTGCAACAATATTCTCAAGAATTCTTCCGTAATCCATATTTTTTGTACCCAGTTTTGCATAACGGAAGGTATGATCACTCAAATAATACTTATCGTTACTGGAAAGATATTTTTTACCCTTAATATCATATCTGCGTACTTTATAAAAAGCAAATGCATTACAGAGATATTGAATATATGTGCTAATCGTAACATGATTGACTTTTTCGTTTAATGAATTAAAATAACCTGCAATGTTTCGTACAGAGGTCAGATTAGAAATATTATCCATAAGGAAATCAACAATTTTATTCATTAACTGCATATTCCTGATTTTATATTTTTTACGTATATCTCTCACAATCAATGTGTTAAATATATCTGCAATATAATCATATTTCGCTTCTTGATCTTTATATAAATATGAACCCGACATACCGCCTTCAAATATATACCTTTCAAAACTTTCATATTTATCCGAACAAGAAAAGTACTGCATATATTCTGAAAACGAAAACGGAAAAACCTTAATTTCAAAAGTTCTGCCGGTAAACAATGTTGCTAAATCCGAACTCAGTAAAAAAGCATTTGAACCTGTTATATATATATCAAATTTTTCTGAAGCATGCAACCCGTTTATTGCCTTTTCAAAACCCGCACACATCTGCACTTCATCAATAAAAACATAATTTTCTTTCCCTGATATATATTTGGAATTGATATAATCATATAACATCCGATATTCAAGCAAATAATCATTTTCCGGCAAATTAAAATTTATATGAATGATATTGCTGTCAGGTATTTTTTTCTCAATATAATCCTTAAAACTTTCAAGTAACTTTGATTTTCCGCTACGACGTACACCTGTAATAACTTTAATATCAGGCGTTCCCATAACATTTATAAGCTTATCTAAATACTGTTTTCGGATTATGAGTTTCATTTTTATCACCTCGCATTTATATTATAACGTTTCTGTTTACCAAAATCAATAAATTTTTAAAAATGGTAAACAAAAACATCTGATTTCACATAAATGCTTATCTTTCTTCACTTTCAGACGATAAAGATGTTCAATATCCATTATAAGTTTCAACGAAAATATCCGATAAAAATTCATTCACCGTCAATTTCATTTCCTCGGTTACGTGATAAGATCTGTTGTTTTCATTATCATTAAATGTACCGCAACCGGCATGATAATAAATAATACTGCCGTCCTCCTTCACAAAAGCATAATTATTAAGACAGTCTGCCGTTCCGATTTCATATTTACAGCTTGCAATAATATCCTGTATTTTTTTGCCGTCCTCCGGTGAAACGGGAATTGCATCATCATCTTTGTCAAGTTGTTTCACTTTGCAAATTATTTCTGTTTGCGTAGTATTTTGAGTTCTTTCGTTCCCTGTATAATATGATGACCAATGATCGGTTGTTTCCGCAACACTTTGAGATTTTTTATCTTTCATGTCATTTTTCTTTTCGGAAACTTCCGTTTTCTGTTTTTCCCGCTCCTTTTCTGATTTAATGATTTTCTGCTCCGCTTCCGTATTATTTCTTTCGGCAATATCAGCATCATAACAAACTGTTTTTTGACCGCATCCCGACAAAGCCGATACCGTCGCAAAACACATAAACAATAAAAATATTTTTTTCATAAAATCCTCCCTGTTTTATCTGTCAAATGCCAAATCAAAATTCCATCTTGATAAATGATCTAACGGAAGATTTTCAAATTCTTCTGCGGTAACATAAATCTTTAAACAGTTATTCGTATTTTCTTTTCTCTCACACTTAATATTATTTTCCCGAAGCTGTTTCTCTGCATTTAAAAGCACTTCTTTAACATGTATGTTATAAATCTTTTGCAATTCTTTATCCGAAGATTCATCCTTAACTTCCTCCGATAATTCGTACAAAGTTTTTCCGTCATAGGTAAACTCGGTAATATCCGGCAGAAAAGGACGGTATAAAGCATAAATTTCAATAACACCGTCTTTGTTATTATTCAATTCGGAACGTAACGATCCGGAAACGACAATATTATTTTTCCAAAAAAAATATGCAAAATCGCTAATACCGTCCGTATCTTTATCACCTTCGTGCGGTTCCTTTACACTTGATTTTTTTTCGGTATTGCTTTTTTCTTTATCGGTACCGATTTCATTATTACTTGTAGTCTTAATATCCGTTATACTCTTTTCGAATTCAATAGTTTTTTCTTCATCTTTATCGGTTTTTTTACTTTTACTTTTTATTGTTTCCGTAATTTCCGCATCAATATCGGCAACCGGTTTTTCTGCACTCTTCTTTAATTCGGGAAACATGAAAATCACACCCACGGCAATAGCCAAACACAACACGGGTGAAGAAATTTTCACAATTAAATTTTTACGTTTTTTGCGTTCTGTATTATACTTATCTCTGCGTTCAATCAAACTGTTTACCATTTCATCACAGCTCTTCATAAACAAAACCCTCCTTGTTAAATTCAGTTTTTAAAGCTTGTTTTGCACGGTAAAGGAGATTGCGTATCTGGCGTTCGTTTTTTCTCATAATCAATGCGGCTTCTTTATTTGAAAACCCTTCAAAATACACAAGCCAAAGGATATGTCTGTAATCGGGATTTATTCTTGAAAGCATCCTGTGAACAGCAATTTTTTGTTCTTCTTTGATATAAGATTCTTCAAGATCTTTTTCATCCGCTAAACAGTTTTCCATATCATCAACAGGTGTATTAAGAATTTTAGCATTATGTCTTATGTATTCAACCGCCACATTACGTCCGATGGCATATAACCATGTTTTGAAACTGCTTTTACCGGAAAATTTCGGCTTCTTCGTAATCAGACGAAAAAAGGTATCCTCCGTCAACTCTTCGGCTATGTAAATATTGTTCACATAACCGTTCAGATACAAAATCAACCCATCCTTATACTCTCCGACAATCGCAACTATGCCATCATCATCGCCATCAAGAAAACGGCGGTAGCTACTTGCACCGTTATCCATCAACTTACTCCTCCTCAAAAGGATTTTTCCTTTCAACAGTTAGTCGTATAATCAAGCAAAATGTCTCACTATATTTTTATATTATACCATAAATTTATCAGGTTGTGCATTTTAAAAATCACAACTGTCCTATAGTTTCTGTAACCGACATTTCGTTCAGACGTTTTATCGGTGCTTTTATGCCTGCCGCAACGGAGAGAATAAAGAATGCAATTATAATTATTATTTCCGCAATCGGCAGTTGCCAAACTGAATAGGCATAATGAGATGTTACAAGGAAACCGTACAGCCATTTGCTGAAAAGCAGTCCGATTAAAAGACCTGCTCCGCAACCGAGAGAAGCATAAGTGAGAGTTTCGGATTTTATTATTATGCCAATCTGTTTCTTCGACATACCGACCGCACGCATTGCACCGTATTGCTTTATTCTTGCTGAAACGCTCATTGAAATGTTGTTCACAATATTCAGTACGGTTACAAGCGCAATAATTAAAAGGAAACTGTAAACGCATACGAGAAACGCCGTATATGTGCCACGGGTGTTATTCTCACGGTTATCGCTGAATTTATATCCTGTCGCCATTGACTTTATTGCTTCTGCGTTTTTGTCTGTTGCCGAATTCGAAAGTTGTACAAGAATCATCGTATAATCCGATATTCCTGTAAGATTTCTGAATGTTTCGTCCGATATGATGAGCGTTGTTTTGCCGCCGGTACTTCCGTCAGAGCTGAACGGATCATATTTCAGCCTACCCGCAACGGGAATCTGTTTTCCGTAAACCGAAACCGTATCACCGTTTTTTATGTTTTCATCTGTGATAATCAGCGCACCGCCGTTTTCAACTACATTTTGAAGATCGTAACCTTTTTTAAGCATTTTATCTTTTTTGAGAGCTTCTATGTCAAAGTCCCCGAATGAAATAATATCAACGGATTTTAATAACGGAACAGCCTTGCAGTCGGCTTCTATATCAAATATTGCTCTGCGTCCGAAAGCACGTTTTACGATGTCGATTTGATTTAATTCTTCAAGCAGAGAACTGTCAACAAAACTGTTTTTATCGGAATATATTTCAATATCGGCATAACTCACGGACTGTGGCATCATGCGGTTGACAAGTTCAACGATTACCGAAAAACTGAGGAAAAGAATTATGCTCAACGCAAATGAGCCGATCATCAGAAACAGATTCTTTTTTGACTGAGTTGCATAACTTATTCCCAATGCTTTTTCAATCCGTATATTTTTAACTGATGTTATGGCATTGGTGTTTTTCTTTTCTTCTGAAACACCCGACAATGCAGAAACGGGTGTAACCTTTGCGGCTTTTCTTGCAGGTTTACCTGCGGCAATCAGAACAGTAAGCAGACCGACAACAACACCGCTGATTATACCTAAAATACTGATTTTAAACTGCGGCATATTTGCCCATTCTCCGCCGACGGCAAATTTCAGCACCGCACACAATATCCAAGTAACAACTGTGCCGGCAAGAAGTCCTGCGGGAATTGCGGTTTTACACCAATTCAATACTTCAAGTCTGACATAGCGGATAATCTGCCGTCTGCTCATTCCGATACAGCGCATCATTCCGAAAAGTTGTGTACGCTGTGCCACATTACTGTTCATACTTCCCGCAATCATAAATACTCCCGCACACAGCACAAACAGAAAAAGAATAACCGCAACGGGAATCAGAGATATAAAGGATTCTGATGTGAGCAGACTTTTTACTTCTTCAATTCCGTGCTTTGCAACAAGCCTTGATGTTTCCTGTCTGACCGCCATTTCCGCCATGGAAAATACGGCGGTTACAAGAAAAACGGCTATGACAATGCACAGGATTGTCATTCTGTTCTGTCGCTTGTGTACCTTTGCTGAAATCGGAATCATTGAAAGATAACTTTTCATAATCATCTCCTCCCGAAGTCCGTCAGACAACCGTCGGAAATCTGCAAAATACGGTCCGCAGTTTGTGCAATGGATCGGCTGTGCGTAATCATGATAATCGTCTGCTCAAATTTTTTTGATGTTTCTTTCAGCAAAGCGATAACCTCATTCGTATTCTGCGAGTCAAGGTTCCCCGTAGGCTCATCGGCAAGAATAAGGCTCGGTCTTGTAAACAAAGCTCTGCCGATAGCAACTCTCTGCTGTTGACCGCCGGAAAGTTGACTCGGAAGATGATTTCTGCGTTCACCGAGATTAAGAATTTTCAACAATTCATCAAGATACGCTTTATCCGGCTTCTGATAATCAAGAAGTGTGGGAAAGATGATATTCTGCTCAACGGTAAGTTCGGGTATCAGATTAAACGACTGAAAAATAAATCCGATATTCCTGCGTCGGAAAACCGTCATGGCCTCGTCATTCATGGAAAGAATATCGTTTCCGTCAATGTAGATTTTTCCCGTTGTCGGTGTGTCGAGTGCGCCTATCATATTAAGAAGCGTGGATTTTCCCGAACCCGATTCACCTACAACTGCGACAAATTCACCTTTCGGCACGGAAAAACTCACATCTTTCAGAGCATAAACAGCGGTATCCCCGCTTCCGTAGGTTTTGGAAAGAGATTTAACTTCAAGCAAATTCATATAATTTACCTCCTGTGTTTTGTTAAGGTTATTGTAATCCTGTTTTCTTACACCAAAGCTAATGCAGGCTTACAATTCTGTAGGAATCAGAAAATTTACCGAAAATACCGTGCCTTTTCCCGGCTCGCTTTCAACCTCAATCATTCCCTCATGTGCTTCTATAATGGTTTTTGCAATGGGCAGTCCGAGACCTGCACCTTGCGTATCCTTTGAAAAACGGCTTCGATAAAATCTTTTGAAAATATGCCCTATATCCTCAGGATGAATACCGCTGCCGTTATCGCTGAAAGTTACATTCAGAATATTTCCGCTCGTTTTCCATTCTACCGAAATTATGCCGTTCTCTGTCGTATGGTCGAGAGCGTTTTTTATTATGTTGCCGAAAGCCTCCTCTATCCACTCCGTATCACAGAAGAAAATATCGTCATCGCCCGAAAGAAGAATTTCTTTCTTTTCAAGCTCTGTACGGCAGGCAAATCGGCTTTTTACTTCACCCATAATATCGGCAATATTTTCATTATGCTTTTCAAAAACGATCGCTCCCGCATCTAAACGTGTAAGTTTCAGCAGATTTTTAACAAGTTCCTCCATTCGGTCAATTTCCTTTTGAGCGGATTTTGCAAACTTTTTTGCATCCCCGGGGTTATCCGTAATTAACTCATTATATATACTGATTGCTGACAACGGTGTTTTGAGCTGATGTGAAATATCGGAAATTGTTGATTTTAAAAACTCATTTGTCCGTATTTCACGTTCCGTCTGTGCATTCAGAACAGAGGAAAGAGTATTAACTGTCTGAAAAAGATAAAACAGTTCGCCTTCTTCGTTACATTCAATTCGCTCATCTTTATTGCCCGACAGAAAGTTTTTTACATTCTGTGCAGCATTTTCAATAATGCTGTCCTGTTTCTTTAAAAACGACACATAAAGCATTAAAACCGCAAAAGATGATACAACAGATAAAATCAAAACGGGCAGAGAAAAATCTCCGCAAAGAAGCTGTATCAAAATTGCATATATTATCAGTACCGCCGTAATACTCAGAAAAAGTCTGCGATTATGGCGGTCGGCAAATATTCTCATACCGTTACCCTCCATTTATATCCCATACCTCTCACCGTTACGATTTTTTCAGGCAGGTCGGGATTATCCTCAATTTTCGTGCGGAGCCGTCTGATGTATACGCTGATTGTGTTATCATCAACAAAATTTCCGTCGCTGTCCCAAATACGTTCATACAGTTTTTCTTTTGACAGAACGATATTGGGATTCTGCATAAAACAGCACAGAAGTTTAAATTCAACACCCGTAAGTTCAACGGCTTTTCCCTTTCGGAATGCCTGTCCCTGTAAGAAGTCAATGCGTATTTCGTTTGATTCTAAAACCGTATTATTTAACGGAGCATTGTTTACTCTGCGAAGAAGTGCGGAAACACGGCTCATAAGAATTCCGAGTTTGAAAGGCTTTGTCACATAATCATCACCGCCTATATCAAGCCCCATAATTACGCTTGTTTCCTCATCTGAAGCAGTCAGGAAAATAACAGGCACGTCGGAGCTTTGCCGCACGGATTTGCAGAAATCAAAGCCACTGCCGTCCGGCAGGGAAACATCAAGAATCAGCAGATCAAATACGCTCCCGTTCCACGCCTTTTTTGCTTCGGCAACCGTTCTCTTTGCCGATACATCATAGCCTTGTTTTTTCAGTGCAAATGTCAGGCCGTCCGAAAGGCTTAAATCATCTTCTAAAAGCAGTATTTTTTTCATTACTATCGCTCCCGAATCTTTTATAACTTGATTATATAATAACACAAAAATACGTTCATAACTGATTTCTTACAAAAATGTAAGAAAGTCGACAGTGAATTTATATATGGAATTGCTTGACAAATGACCAAGTAGTCGCTATAATATAATGTGTCCAACTGGTCACATTGCATATAAGGTGGTTTCTATGGAAAATACAACAAAAGAAAAGATTCTTGATGCAGCGCTCGTCAGCTTTGCCGAAAACGGTTACAAGGGAACCAATCTTCGTGATCTTGCCGCAGGTATGGGGCTCAGCAAGTCTGCACTATATAGACATTATGAAAGCAAGGACGATATCCGGAATGCCGTCTTTGACCGAATGGAGGCTTATTATGTTTCCCGATTCGGATCACCGGAAAATTTACCTTCTACGCCGAAGTCCTGCGATGAATTGTTTGCCATGACAATGAGTATGCTTGATTTCACCTTGCATGACAAAAGGGTTATCCTAACAAGACGATTGCTGCTTAAAGAGCAGTTCAGGGATGAAAGAGCTCGACATTTTGCTACTTTGCATTTCCTGAACGGAACGAAAGAAATCTTCACAAAGATTTTTGCAGAAATGATGGATAACGGAATTTTGAAAAAAGATGATCCGGATATGCTTGCTTTAGCTTTTACTGCGCCCATTACAACACTCATTCATTACTGTGACCGTGAACCGGAAAAAGAGCCGGAGATCATGCGGCAGATTGAAGCGTTCGTGAAGCATTTTATTAAGATGTACGGAAGAGAAAAATAGAATTATGAAAGATATTATGGATTTTCTGTCAGCGGCATTGCCGTGGGTTTGTATCGGGCTGTTACTTGCAATCTTTTTTGCACAAAGTGCCCGAAAGAAAAAAGGCAATAAAAAGAAAGAAAACTACAGCACAGAGGGAATGGCATTGGGAATGTGCTTCGGCGTGGCAATCGGTACGGCATTCGGCAACAATACCGGTATCGGACTTTCGCTCGGAATGTTGGCAGGATTGGTCATCGGTTCCTGTATCGAGAAAGAGAAAAGCGAAGACGGGGAATAATATGAAAAAGGAATATATATTCAAATGCAAAATTG
Source organism: Acutalibacteraceae bacterium (assembly GCA_045643165.1). Classification (GTDB taxonomy): domain Bacteria; phylum Bacillota; class Clostridia; order Oscillospirales; family Acutalibacteraceae; genus SIG575. The sequence continues at coordinate 13,109 of JAZUKF010000018.1, forward strand.
CCAATCGGTCTCGTTATTTCGCTTGCAGGAATTGTGGCAGGTATGCTGATAAAAAAAGCAAGAAAAATTGCATAAAATAAATTAACGCAAAAATCCCCTTGCGTGAGGTATTGCTTGTTACGCAGCGTCATGTTGTAAAATCCATGGCGTAAGGAGGTGAAAGCTATGTCAAAATACACGACGGGAGAGCTTGCAAAGCTTTGCGGCGTCACAGTCCGAACGGTTCAGTATTACGATACCAG
>JAZUKF010000019.1:0-14314 GCA_045643165.1 Acutalibacteraceae bacterium
TCCATTGAAAGCATTTTGTCAAGAAGTTCTTTTCCCGTTTGCGCTTCCCATTCAACCGCTTTACCGTCTTTAAACGTAATTGAAAAATTGTTTATTAACTGCCCCTGATAAGAAAGAGGCTTTGTAGAAACGAGTTTACCCTCTGCAAAACCTTTTTTCGGAGAAATAAACACTTCTTCCGTCGGAAGATTGGGGTTAAAGAAAATACCGCCGAGAGTATATTCACCGCCGCCGCACCAATGACTTTCGGGAATAAGCGATACTTTGAAATCGGTACCGTTTGAACTTTTGTATTCAACAGTATCGAATTTGACGGAATTCATATACTCCGTTCTCTTCTTCAAATCTTCATTATGATTTTTCCACGCTTCAACGGGATCGTTATCCTTTGAAACATAAACGGTTTTTAAAATAGCGTCCCACAGAAGTTCGTATGCTTTTTTCTTTGTTTCATTCGGAAATACTTTTTTCGCCCATTCATAAGACGGAACAGCCGCAATAGTCCATTGGTCCTTGTTTTCAAGAGCATCGCTGTACTTCTTTGTAACCTTGTAACGCTCCATAGCGGATTTCTGCATTTTTTCCTGATTAACGCCTTTAAGTCCGTCGGGGTCTTCGCTTTCAATGAAAATACGGCACGGAACTTCCTCAACCATCTGTTTGAGTTTTTCTTCTTTCCAATGCGGAACTGTTGAAAGTGATTTTAAAGAACGGTGACGGTAGTCGAGTTTTACTATCGGCTGATAAGTCCACTCAACGTCAACCCGTGACGCACCCGCTTTATAACACTCGCTTACGAGAATTGTAATAAACTCGTACTGATCTGCTTCACACACTATTCTGACGGGCTGACCTTTTTTTATGTCAGCGCCTACACGTGCAATAAGTGAAGCGTATTTTCTCATCATAGTTTTTGTCAAAAATAAAACCCCCTGTAAAATCTTAAAATACATTTAAGCCTGAATTATATACATATTCAGTTTATCATAATTTTCCCCTTTTTACAATATAAGATAATTTGAATTTCGCAAATGACATGTTACATTGTTGTTACCGTTTGTAAACCGATTGTAAACCGATTGTAAACTGAATATCCTTGTTATTTCCCGAAAAAAGATTTATAATATCTTCGAGGTGGGAAAATGAAAAAGAAAGTATGGTCAATTATTTCTCTTATGTTGATTCCGGTTTTGTTTTTGTCAATCGGTACAACTGCCGTAACGGTCGATAAAGTATTATTCCCCGATTCGGATGTAATTACTTCATCAAAAAACAAAAAAGACGGGCTTTATATTGAGTGGGACAAGCAGGAAAATGCCGAATACTACAAAATTTACAGAAAAGAAGACAACGGCTGGACAAGGCTTAAGACTGTCACATCAAACAGTAACTCATACACAGACACTACCGCAAAAAGCGGTGTTACTTACACTTACAAAGTAAAAGCGTACAATAAAACTCACTCTGCGTGGAGTGCGGGAGAACCTTTTACCGCCACACGTCTTGACGAACCCGTTTTAAAAAGCGTGACAAACTCAAAATCGGCTGTTATTTTAAAATGGGAAAAAGTATCCGGTGCAACATCTTACCGCATTTACAAAAAAATACCCGGCAAAAAGTGGACAACGCTCTCTGACGTCGGCTCAAAAAAAACATCTTACACCGATAAAGACGTTACAAGCGGAAAAACGGTATATTATACAGTAAAAGCGTTTAAAAACTCCGTAAAAAGCAGTTACGACACGAACGGAATAAAAGCGGTATTTCTTAAAGCACCGAAACTTTCAAAAGTTTATAATGCAAAAGCAGGATTAAAACTGAAATGGGCAAAGGTTGACGGTGCAAAACAATATTGTATTTACAGAAAATCCGGAAATTCCGACTATAAAAAAATCGCAGTTGTCGAAGGTAAAAATACTGCTTTTACCGATAAAAAAGTCGAAAACAACAAGTCATATACATATACAGTTACCGCAAAAAACGGCGGTTCTGAAAGTTACCTCAAGACTTCCGGCAAGACATACACACGCATTGCTTCGCCGACAATTAAAAGTGCAACAAGCGGAAATAAAACCGCAATAATCAAGTGGGAAAAAGAAAACAACGCATCATCATACGTTGTTTACAAGAAAAATTCAAGCGGAACTTATGAAAAGTACGCCACCGTAAGCGCCGATAAAACAAGTTACACGGACAAGTCCGTCAAAGCGGGTAAAAGTTATTCATATTATATTAAATATGTCACAAAATCAAAAATAACAAGCGCCAACACAGGTGCGGTTAAAATAAGAGTTCTTGATTTCGACAAACCGATGGTTGCACTCACATTTGATGACGGTCCGTACTCACCCGCAACAAACAGAATTCTTGACGTACTTGAAAAATATAACGGCAAGGCAACGTTCTTTGTTGTAGGCGACAGGGTAAGCACTTACAGCGATTGCATAAAAAGGGAATTTTCGCTCGGTTGCGAAATAGGAAACCACACTTATTCACACACAATGCTGACATCGTCAAGTGCTTCCGAAATAAGAAGTCAACTTTCAAAGGCTTCTGCGGAAGTTAAAAAAGTAACGGGTGTTGCGCCTACACTTATGCGTCCGCCCGGAGGTGCATTCAACTCAACGGTTAAACAAAACGCCGATTATCCGATGATTATATGGTCTGTTGACACACTCGACTGGAGCACACGCAACGCATCATCTACTGTTTCGTCAATAAAAAATGACGTTAAAGACGGCTCAATAGTCCTTATGCACGACCTTTATGTACCGACTGCCCAAGCAGTTGAAGAATTTGTTCCGTGGCTTGTAAACAAAGGCTACCAACTTGTTACCGTTTCGGAACTTATGAGCGCACGCGGCGTTACAATGAAAAACGGCGAGCCGTATTATAACGGTTATAAATAAAATTCACAGTAATTTTTACGCATAAAAAATCAGCAGGATTTCTTAAAATCAAGAAATCCTGCTGAATTAATTTTAATTGTTTTCAGTCCAATATGCGTAGAGTTTAAGATCTCTGTAATTGTGAAGTTGCCAATCCTCTGCTTCACCGTAGGGGTCATCATCCGGTATCGGTAAAACTACATTTTTATGAAGAAGCCCTTTATATACTTCCGGATTAAGTTCATATTCCTCAACGTCATACTCACTTAATACCCAGCCTAAAAACGTATAGCCTTCACGTGTGGGATTTGTGATTGTAATTTCACCGTCGGAAATACAGTAATGAGTGGGATTTTCGGGTGCATTTTCACCGCCGTTAAGGAAATATGTAATTGAATAGTCGGCTTCTTCCCACTGAGCATACAGAGTTATTTCTTCACCGTCTTTACTGCAGAGTTTTGAAATATCTTCGTCAACGTCAATTTTCTTTCCGCTGCCGTCTAATTTTGTATTCCAACTTGCAAGTACATAGCCGTTCTTCTGCATCATATACTGATTCCAAAAGGCGGGGCTGAATACACCGTACGTTACTTCGCGGAAGTCCTCGTATCCGTTACCGTTACCCGGATAAAATTCAACCTTAAATGTAATCGGCTTCCACTGTGCATATAATGTTACCTGTTTTTTATTTACCGAAGTCAACTTTGTAAAATATGCGCCCTCTTTATAAGATTTGCCTTTTCCGTCTGCCTTTGTATTCCAGCCGTCAAAGGTATAACCGACACGTGAAAAACGATTAAGTTTCGAAGCGGTCTTTTTACCGTATGTAAACTTCTGAACATCCATTGTGCCTTTGCCGCCGTTGGCATTATAAGACACATAATATTTATTTACCTTCCATTGAGCATAAAGAGTAAGTTTGTTTTTTGGATTTTTTACATACTGACAGTCAAGATAATTCGTTCCGCTGCCGTCTTCTTTTGTGTTCCAGCCGACAAAAGTATAGCCTTTTTTAGTAAACTCGTTTTCTTTAAGCCTTGTTTTTTTATTTGAAGGAACAACCTGGCTCGTCATTTTTCCGGAGCCGCCGTTTGCCTTAAAAACAATTTTCTTTCCCCATTGAGCATAAAGTTTCAATGTTTTTCCGGATTCAACTTTACTTGCAGCCTGTTTAACCGTTGCAATTTTGTCACCCTTACCGTCGGCTTTTGTGTTCCAACTGTAAAAAGAATAGCCTTTTTTTGAAAAAGTTACTTCATCAATAACTTTGTCGGAGCCGTTTGACTTTGTATAACTGATTTTCTTTTTTACCGTTTCACCTGTACCGCCGTTAGCATAAAACGTTACATTGAATTTTTTTATAACGGTTTCGCTTGCATAACAGCCGACCTGATAAGAGCACAGCATACAAAGTGCCAATGCAATAAGCAGTATTCTTTTACTTACTTTTTTTAACATATCAAAATCTCCTTTTGATTGATTATAAATTAAACAATAATTACTTTATCCGATAATTTGTCCTAATCCGTAAAACCACCTCTTTTATGTTTTTATTTCGGGGTATTCGCATATATATGTCAAAAAACAAGAATCCTTTCATAAAAATATTTAAGATACATTTTGCGGTCAAAACGGTGTAAAAACATAATGTAATTTATTATGTGACTTTAGTTTAACGCATTAGACAATATTTGTCAACCAAAAATTATTTTAATAAATCAAGAAATTCTTTCGAAAACTTATTTTTTACCGAATTCAAAAACTTCACATTTTTCTTTTGCTTCTTCAACTGTCATAAAATACTGTTCTCCGAGTATCTTTTTTAATTCAGTTACTGCAGTTTCATAGTTTATAAACGAAATACCGTTTAATTGCTGTAATTCTTCATCGGATATTTTAAAAAATCCCGAATAGTTTTCCGGATAATCCGTAACCTGCAACTTGTTTTCATGCAAACTCACACAGAAATTCCCCATCATTTCCAATCTGACAAATTCGGGTTCTGTTAATTTAACGTCCATAACTCTAACCCGTTTATTTGTTTTAAACATCTTTGCCCATATGTCAGATATTACCCACTCATTAAACCATTCGGCATATACACTGCATATACCGTTATTCTCTGCTATGTAAATTGTATCATGCGAAGCGAATACTGTATTCATAAATCTTACTGCATCATCATCTAATTTGTCCTGCATATTGTTAAACGGAATATAAAAATCCAGAAATCCCGATAATAAATCAAAACCTTCATCATTTTCTTTAAAGTATGATTTCAATTTTTTGCTGAAAAATTTTTTCACTTCTTCTTTTGTCATACCAATAATATGCAAAGAAGTTATTGATACATTAGGTAAAGATTTATTGTTTATCATATTCATATCTCCTATGCCGCTTGTAAAAATACCGATGGCAATGATTGAAACTTCTCAAATCACAGACCCGTCTTGTCTTTTAATCAAAAAATATTTTTTAGAAGACAAGGGGACGGTTCTGTGTCCTGTCAATATTAATGCTTTTTATCAATCTGACAGCCGGTTTTTTGTTGAAAAACCGGACAAATTGTCCTGTTTTTTACCGTTTTTCAATGTTTTGGAGGCAGGACACAGAACCGACCCCTTGTCTTCTTGTCTTCTATAGAAAAATCATCCATAAAAAGATAATAGTTTTTCTCGTTCTAAATATATCGATTGGTCAAAATATGGTTGTTCTTCTCTCCAGTCTTGGTGAAATCTGACAGTCAAAGATCCGTGTAATTCATAAGTAACAAAAACATAGAAATTTTTTTGAGGAAAGCAATATTTTAATCTATCAAGTAACAACTCACCAATTGCCTCTCCGATTTTTTCAATTTTATTAATATTTCGTTTTTTGATATTATCAAATAAATGAATATGGTTTTCAGAAGCTTCAAACAAAGTTTTATCTTCAATATCATTCACTGAATCCAAGTTGCTATCTAAAAAAACAACATACTCGTTATCATCTCGGTCATATATAGTTTTGAAAAAAAACATGCGAAGTATGTCTATCAAAAAGTCTGAATAATCATTCAACATTGTTTATACTCCTTTTTTTAATATTCAATATCCAAGTATCTTAGACCTTTAGCTATTGCCTTTACAATTTGCTTATCATTTAATAAATTTTGGATCAAGGACAAGGGGACGGTTCTATGTCTTAATGCGTTTTTATCAATCTGACCGCCGGTATTTCATTGAAAACACGGGACACATTGTCTTATTTTTTACCGTTTTCAACATTTTAAGGCAAGACACAGAACCGTCTCCCTGTTTTACCTTTTTCTGAATTTAATATATCAAAGAAATATTAAAAGTGTAATAAATTGTAATAATCGGTCTGTTTTTTGTAATTTTCGGATAGATTTGCTTGTAACTGATGTTTTTCAGCGGTTTCGAACCGTCCCCCTGTCCTTGTGATTCATTCTTTCTTTTTATAAAACTTAAAAATAAATATCAAATAAGATGAAACTATTCCTATCATAACAAAAAAAGGTATTGGTATCTTTATTTCAACACCCAAATCAATGAGTTTTTTTTGAACTAAAAATGAAAACAAAAAAAATATTATTAAAACCACGCTAAATATTTTAAATATATTTATTACTTTTTTATTGGGTTCAAATTTATCACCATACACAATTTGTATAGACAGTTTAGTTGGTTCACCATTTGTTGAATCCGTAAATTTATCAGGACACAATGTCCTTAATTCCGACCAAAAATTTGTAATCGGCTTTAATATAACTGTCTTTCTTTCATTTGCCTCTTTATAATTGATATAACAATAAACTTGATTGGTGTAAGCCGAATAAACCGTATCTATCCGAGGATGTTCGTTACTAAAAACTATTGACTCAATATTTTCGTTAGAAATAAAAATACTCGAAATTTTCACACCATTCTTTGAAAATGACACAAAACATTCTTTCATTCTATTTGTATATTTAATTGCTAAACCATATTTCATCATACTTTAAACCCATAAAAATATCCTGAAAACAACAGAAATAATCATATCTTTTTTTCAGTTTAATCAGTTATTTCCTTTAACCCTTTTATCATGTCATTAAATCTCATATTATTTCCTCAAAACGCTATCTGCTGAACACATTCATTTTGTACGCCTGATATAACTTGTTTTACTTCTTCCCTTTAAAATAGGCACTCATAATTTCTCCGTAATATTCAGGCATGGATTTCAAGTTGTCTTTGTCGGCATATTTAAAGTCGCAACAGCCTATAAACTGTTCCAATAAAATGTTAACCTCCGGACATTTTGAACAACCGTAATCAAAATACACTGTTTCGCCGTTACGGTACAAGCATACTTCCGGCATATCCGTAATCAAGTCGGAATATTCTATTTCACTTTTATCAAAAGAAAGCGCTTTTTCAACATACGATTTCATAAATGTTTCATAGACACCGCTTATATCAATTTCGTGTGTTTCGCTTTTCTCAGAGTTTTTATAACTCGCAATTAATTTCTGTTCGGAAACTAAAACAAACGTATAACTCCCGTAATAAGGGCTACTGATGTCGAATTTTAATATGTAGTCATCAATTTCGGAAATATCTTTAACAGAATTATCACTTGCTTTTGTACAACCCGTAAATACAAAAAAAGATGTTAATATTCCGAAAAGCAACGCTATTGATACTGTTTTTTTAAACATTGTCGTTGCTCCTTTACTTTTATGTAAACTCTTCCCCAAAAAGTTCAACAAATTCTGTTTCTGTGTCAACTATTATATCATAATCCGGATCTGAAAACCAACAATAACTTATTTCATTTTCGGCGTTACAAATTAAAATAAATCCCAAATTCTTTTGAGCGTCACTGATTTCATTAACAAAATAATAGACATCGAACAATCTGTTTTCAATTTTGCAATTTGAAAATTTTTTTACAAAATTCGAATCCGACTCAATTTTTGTTTTTATGTTACTAAAAGAATCTGCACTATAAACGCACGTCTCTGTCATAGTGTCTGTTTTAAATATCGCTTTTCCGTCAGATCCGAATTTATATGAAACGGTTTCTGCAAAATCAGCATATTTTTCAACTGTGCCGTAATATTCTTCGGCATTGCATTTCTTTGAAAAACCAATGAATTCTTTTGAAGTCATTTCGTTGTTGCAACCGGCAAAACAGAAAACAATAACAAATACCAAAAATAAATAAATCGGTTTTTTCATAATTGGTCACCTCTGTACATATCAGTTAAAACAATTTAATTTTTTTCGGTAATTTTAACAGCATCGGCTTTCCATGTGTTATTTTCTTTAACCATTGTAACAGTTCCCGTGACTGACGCAACCTCATCCCCTGTTTCAACGGCAATTATTTTTGCGGAAAAATTAAAAACTTCTTTCTCGCTTTGGCGTTTGTTAAGTTCTATGTTATCGGCTTTTACCTCTGAATTATATTGTTTTGAAAGTGCAATGCTGTTATAAAATGTACGGTTATTTGCAATTTGTTTACAGCAGTCATCGGTCATTACTGCACCGAAACGCTCTTTAATATACGTTTCTATCTCGTTGCCGGAAGAAACAATCCCCACTCCGGTTTCATTTTCCGATACGTCAGACAATTTTTCAGTTACGGCGACAAAAGATTCCGCTTCCTCAACCGAACAGTTAAGCATCTGCTCAACTACCGCTTTTGCGCTTTGCTTTGATTCATCATTACTTTTACCGCACCCTGAATAAAAAAGAGTTATTACCAATAAAATAGCGGTACAAACTATAATTTTTCTGCTTTTCATACGTTTTTCCTCCCTAATTTGTTGAGTATAACTGTTATATTTTTTCAAAAATCATTTCCGTTTTCATAGCATTTTTCAACATTGTATATTTCAATTCATGTATATCACTTTTTTATGAAATGTAAATTATAAAAAAGAAATTTTCGTTTTTCTTAATAAACTTTTAATAAACAGTACGCAATTATCACACACTTGTCGTTTTTCGGGCGTAAATAATAGTTCAGGCCGGCAGTAGTCGAACCCGTCAGCCTGATTTTTACGCCTCGTTACTGCTGTTAACACTCTTTGTTTCAATTATTCCGAGGCTCATTTGCAAAACAATTCTTGCGTCAACGGTAGTAATTTCACCGTCGCCATCAACATCCGCTATACTTTTCTGATATTCGTTTTCGGCAACGCTCATTCCCGAAGCAATGCGCAGAATTTCCCTTGCATCCTTGCAGGTAACATGCCCGTCTGAATCAATATCTCCGCACAAACTATTACTTTGAATAAGTAAATACTCCTTTCCGACAAGATATACATATTCTTTTTCGGAAAGTTCATTCATAACGGAATTAAATTCACTTTCATTTTGCACATCCAAATACACAATAATATGAATGTATTCCTGCGAAAAAACGTCTTCGTCGTTCAAATCGGTCATAATAAATGTTTCGGTAACATAATCAAGTTTTTCTATATCTTCCGTAACTGATTTTATGTCGTTAATATACTCCACAGGTACGAATATTTGTAAGTCATCCAAAGTGTAACGACCTTCTTCATCTTCATAGGATTTTGAATAAACGGACAATGTTGCACCAATTAAAAAACAAATAACTAAAACCGCACAAAATATTCTTTTACTCATAAAAAACACCTCATAAATAAATTTTATGGTCTTTATGTTAAAACAGTATGCTTTTATTTATCACATTCAGTTTAACACATTAAACAAGAAATGTCAATTTAAGGGAACTTAACAAATTCCATACAAAGTAATTATTATCCGTTCACCTATATATGTCGAAAAATAAAAAACATTTCACAAAAAGGATTTTATGTGTTAAAATAAATTATCATAATCTTTATTATTAAAATTACGCAACGTAAACAATGAAGGTGAATTGATAAATGATAACAAAAGAACGTTCATGCGAAATTGCCGAAATCTATTACAATGATGTTTTCAACTTCTGCCGTTCCGAATTGAAAAATGACGCAGACGCCGAAGATATAACGCAAGATGTTTTTTTGATGTTTCAAAAGCGTTACAACGAAATGAATGATACCAACATTAAAAGTTGGCTGTTTAATGTTGCCCAAAAAAAGATTCTTGAAAAATTCAGAGAAATAAAAAAGAAAACAAAAGAGTTATCTTTAGATGAAAACATAAATTATCTTGACAACAGAGAATTTATTACCGAAATTGATGACAACCCCGATATAAGTGATGAAGAAATTGAAAGGCAAAAATTTAAAATTCTCGAAAGACTTACTCCCGAAGAACGGGAGTTGTTTAAAATGATTTATTTTGAGCATTTGAAATACTCGGAAATTGCCGAAAGAACAGATTTGACCGAAAATGCCATTGCCATTCGAGCAATGCGAATGCGTAATAAAATTAAAAAAATGGTTGCCGAAGCGTTTATTACCGTTCTTCTTATTATTCTGTTTTTCATTTATTTATAATTTTTTCATATTTTTTTGAAACCTTTTCTCATTTTTGACATATATGTTTGAGAAAAGGTTAATTTTTTAGCCGATAAAGGATGAATTAATATGGAAAACAGGCGCAATTCTGATGCGAAAAATGATGTAAAATCGCTTATTACAAAAATCAAATATATTCAGATTACCGAAGCATTGAAAAACCCGTCTGAAATGGATGCTGACTTGGTTACGGAATGTGCCGATTTTGTTTTGGAAGAAGAAAATCGAGAGTTTGATTTAAGTCCTGCCGAAATTAAAAGGCGTGTTGAAAAAATTCCGTTTAAAAATGTTAAACCTCAAAGTGTCCGTTATAAAAAACGCCGGGTTTTAAAATCCGTTTTAATAGCCACAGTTATTATGTCATTGCTTGTTGTAACATGTATGGCGGTTAAACCTACCCGTAATTTCATTACAAAAGTTACTGATGACGGCACATTTTTTAAATTTAGTATTACAGACAATAACGATTATCTTTATGCAAATTACAATTTTATTCCGGAAGGATATTCGCTTGTTTCTGCTGAAAAATTCAAAAGTGCACACGAAATAGAATACAAGAAAAATGACTTAAGTATATTTATTTCATCTTGTAATAACAAAAATAATGTATTTGTCAATTCGGAAAACGCAATTGAATCGGGAGAAATTGAGGTTGGTAAAACAGTCGGCTATTACTGCATAAACAAAGATATGACATTTTTAGTTTGGTCAACCGGTAAATATAACCACACAATTTCAGCGGATAACTGCGAAGATATTACACTTGATACACTTGTTGAAATTGCACTATCCCGTGAAGCAATTCAGTAATTAAACTTATTACGATAATTATTTTAATACAAAAAAACATTTTTAAAAAATATCGCCCTGACGGAATTCATCCGGCAAGACGGTATTTTTATGTTGTTCCTTATTTAATAAATTATTATGTATTATACCATAGACCGGCGTGGTACGAAAAATCCGCCTGTTTTTTAAAAGTGGTGCATTTACAAAAGTATTATAATATATCACAGAAGCGCATTATTACAAATCACAAAATCATTATTATAAATCCTTATTATAAATCACAGAACCGCATTACAACATTTCACAAAATCATTATCGGAAATCACAAAAATTATTATCAAAATCACAAATTTATTTTTTTCCCGTAACAAACCCAAAGGACTGCCACAAATGTGACAGCCCCCTGTTTTTGAAAAAAGTTTATTTCATACCGTCTTCGTAAGCCTTGATCATTTTTTTAACCATCTGACCGCCGACAGAACCTGCCTCACGGGATGTGAGATCGCCGTTGTAACCCTGTTTGAGGTTTACGCCTACTTCTGAAGCTGCTTCCATTTTGAATCTGTTAAGAGCTTCCTTTGCTTCGGGAACTACGTTCTTATTGCTTGACATTTCTGTTTCACTCCTCCACGTAAATATTTAATTTGCGTTTGTAATCATATTATTTTACTTCGTGAAGGAAATATTACTTTATTTTTTTGACAATGTTTGTTAATCGGTTTTGATATGTTTATAATTTTATTATTTATGTTTTAATTTTAATAATATTTTTTTATTTTATATATAAAACAACTGATATTATTATATGGAAAACATACAAATAAAAAAATATATATTGCATCTGTAAGAATGGAATAATTTCACATCTTTTGATAACAATAGTAATACTTTAAAAAATGAATTACACGGAGGAATGAAAATGGAAAAAATCAAGGTTTTGCAGTACGGATGCGGAAAAATGAGCAAATATATATTGCGATACCTTTATGAAAAAGGATTTGAAATAGTGGGTGCAATAGATATTGAGCCTGAAAAAATCGGCGTTGATGTAGGCGACTTTGCAAATCTCGGCGTAAAAACGGGTGTAAAAATAAGCGACGATGCCGAAAACGTTTTAAACACATGCGGTGCGGATATTGCGGTAGTGACACTTTTCAGCACGGTTGAGGACTGTTTTGAACATTTTATGAAATGTTTAGAGCACGGCATAAACGTCATTACCACCTGCGAGGAAGCGACGTATTCTTTAAACACAAGCCGTGAACTCACAAAAAAACTTGACGAAACGGCAAAAGCGCACAACTGCACTTTTACGGGCAGCGGTATGGAGGATATTTTCTGGGTAAATATGGTTGCACTCGTTGCGGCGGGATGTCACAGAATCGGGAAAATAGAGGGTGAAGTCAGTTACAACGTTGAAGATTACGGTCTTGCGCTTGCAAATGCTCACGGAGTTGGACTTACGCCCGAAGAGTTTGAAAAAAATATTGCACATCCCGAAGAAATTGAGCCGTCTTATGTATGGAATTCAAATGAAGCACTTGCCGAAAAACTCGGACTTACAATAAAAGACCAGACACAGACTGTCGAGCCGTATTTTCACGAAACGGATATTTATTCAAAAACGCTTCAGGACAAAATACCGAAAGGAAACTGCATAGGTATGGCGGCAGTCGTGAGGACAGAAACAAACGAGGGCCCCGAAATCGTAACAAAATGTATCGGCAAAGTTTACGGCGAAGATGACGGAGATATGTGCGACTGGAAAATAACGGGTGAGCCCGATACTGAATTTCACGTTGTAAAACCCGCAACGGTTGAGCACACCTGCGCAACTATCGTTCACAGAATTCCCAACGTAGTATCTGCACCGAGCGGCGTTGTTACACTTAACAAACTTGACGAAATAAAATACAGATTAAAGATTAAATAAATTGTGAACTTTATTGTGCTTACAAAAAATATTAATTATTAATTTCATTACAATCTATTATTATTTTGCCTTTCTTTTCGGCAAGGTTTTTAAACTTTGCTGCACCGCCCCAAGAATGAGTAACGTATGTTACTGCATAGTCTGACTGTTCAAGCATCCATTTGTTGCGATATGATATTGCAAATTTCGGCGGCACGGTTTCTATGCCTTCCGGCAAAATAGAATGTTCCGGATTACCGTTTTCCTTTTTCGGCATATAGGCAAGAACAATATAATATTTTATAGGATATGTTAAAATCAATTTCGATAATACAGAATACACCATATTATCAAAGTTTCCGTTATTACCCACATAAAAGGTATCAACGTTTTTATTCTCTATTAAATCAATAAGAATTAATTGCAATGTCAACGCTGTTTCTTTCGGCGTATCTTTATGCCCGAAAAATGTGCAAGTCATTTAATTCTCCTTATAGGCTATGTATAGGCTAATTGTAGCACGCATAGCCTACTTTAGGCTGGCGAGAGTCGAACCCGTCACGCCTTACAAATGAAAATTTTCCGAATTGCTTTGCCTCAAATCTTGAAATACGGCAGTATATCTGCGATTTTCGGCTTTGCATTTCAAAAAATTTTCTATTTGTAAGGTGCTTCGCAGTTCCTGCCGTAAGATTTTTTCGTATGCGAAGCAGGAATTTGCAGGCAGGCTGTCGCCTGCCGAAAATTGATGCAATGCAGACGGGAAAAGGTTGCGAGCGGAACCGTAACGGGTTCGACTCTCGCCAGCCTATGCAAGCATTTATTGTAGCATAAAGGTATGGAGGCGATTATATGAATACCGTGTCTGCTGTTAAAAACAGAATTTTTGAACTATGTAATGAACGAAATATTACAATTAACAAATTAGCGAACATGTGCGGATTACCGCCGTCATCAATAAAAAACATTTTATACGGCAAAAGTAATAATCCTAAAATACTGACAATTAAAATGATTTGTGACGGTCTTGACATAACATTGGCAGATTTTTTTAATACAAAAGAATTTAATAATCTTGAACAGGAAATTAAATAAACAGACATTTTAAAGAGGCTGTGCCGAAAGCTACAGCCACATAAGGATGTTTTTTGAAAAAAGAAAACCCGCCGAAAAGGAATTCATATCCTCTTCGACGGGTAATTCTTTTATCTGACAAACCGGAAAAAACGGGTCCAT
>JAZUKF010000020.1:0-7168 GCA_045643165.1 Acutalibacteraceae bacterium
CGATCGTACCGATAATAAATCCTACCATCTGTCCGATACCGCCCATAATGTTGATTACGGCATTGGCGTCGGATTGAAGTGGAGAGGGAGTAAAGTCCGGCATAAGAGATACAACAGGAGAACGCCAGATTGACATTGTAAAATTGAAGAAAATAATAACCGCCATCATAAGACCGATTGAAAGAGCGGCACTTTTAATTGTTGCGGCAACAGGAATAAAACTGAAGAACAATGCGCACAAGGGCAGACAGATGATTATATAAGGCATTCTTTTGCCCCATTTTGATTTTGTTCTGTCGCTTTTCTTTCCGAAAAACGGTTGGAAAATAACGCCGAAAACATTATCAATAGTCATAATAGCATTGACGATAAGTGCAACAGATAAAAATCCCGTAAGAGATGCACCGCCGTTTGTGAGTTCTGTAAGTTTTGCTCTGAAAATTACCGGAACGTATGAATTGTAGACAGACCACATAAGCATACATCCCATAAATCCGAATCCGATAAGGAAAGTCCTTTTATAATTAAGACCGTTTCCTTTCTTTTGTTTCTTTTCCATAATTTGCTCCTTTTAAAAATATTTTAACTTTGTTATTATATATTACCGTATCAAAATTTTCAAGTATATTTAACAATTTAATGCAATATTTTTAAAATAATTACTCGTTATTGTTTTTGAACTGTTTGAATTCCTTTGGTGATATACCGGTTTTTCTTAAAAATGCTTTATAAAAATTGGAATAATCTTTAAATCCGCTTGCAAAACAAGCATCAGTTACATTATATCCGTGTCTGATAAGAGATTTTGCATAGACTATTCTTTTTGAAATAACGTAGTCATACATGCTGACATTTGTATAATCTTTAAACAGTCTGTGAAGATGAAATTTGCTGATAAAGAAATGTTCGGCAATGTTATCCGACGTTAATTTTTCCGTCAAGTGATCGTTAATATATTCAATAACTTTAGGAACTATTGAGTTTGATAAAACATTCTTGTCGGATTGATTAAAAGATTTTTTGATAAGTTTTGCAAGAAAAATCGAAATATAGGATGAACAAAGTAAATCTTTCTTAAAAACATCATCACCTGATGAAGCAACGAGAGAATTGAGAATATATATTAAATCTTCCTTTTCTTCTCCTTTTGTGCTGATTAAAAGTTTTCCGTTATTCCTCATTTCACGAAGAAGATTTATAACAGAATTTTCGTCTTTATCAAGTGATTTGATATAATCGGTATTCAGCCAGAGAACTATTCTTTCATATTGAATCATACCGTCGCTGACAACCGGTTTATGAAGTTTTCCCGGAGGAATAACAAGAATATCGCCGGGCATAAGTTCAAAAACTTTTTCCTCAATATAGTATGTTACATTTCCGTCAATGAAACAGTAAATTTCATAAAAATCGTGGGAATGAAAGTCGATGTTGACACTTTTACTTTGTTTATAATGATAGATTTCAAAGTCGTTTTTCATCATCATCTGACTGTTGTTAAATTTGTTAATTGTATCCAAAATGATCACCTTGAATAAAGAAAAATACTACGACAATTATATAGCAATATTTACAATATTTCAAGCATTTTTTTCAAATTATTTTATTTATCTTTGTGCTATAATTATTGTAAATTATAAGGAGGAGTTTTATGAATCACGGATTTTATAACGATAATGTTTTTATCGGCAATGAAACAGGAAAGAAAATTTATAATGAAGTAAGAAATTTGCCCATTATTGATTATCACTGTCATCTTCAACCTAAAGAAATTTATGAGGATAAACAGTTTGATAATATAGGTGAAATATGGCTTGGCGGCGACCATTATAAATGGCGTCTTATGAGAGCGGTAGGTATTGATGAAAAATATATTACCGGTGATGCACCTTATAAGGAGAAGTTTTTAAAATATGCTTATGCTTTGGAAACTGCAATCGGTAATCCGCTTTACCATTGGTCTCAACTTGAACTTAAAATGTTTTTCGGTATCAATGAACCTCTTACCGTAAAAAATGCCGAAAGACTTTGGAGTGAAGCAAATGCATATATATCCAAAACCAAAATGTCTCCGAGAAAACTTATCAAGCAGTCAAATGTTGAATATATTGCTACAACGGACGACATAAACGATATGTTGGAGTATCATAAACTTATTGCTGAGGATAAAACTTTTGAAACAAAGGTTTGCCCTTCTTTCAGAACGGATAACTTGTTCCTTTATACAGCCGACGGATATATGGATTATATTTCACGTCTTTCCGACTGTTCCGGAGTAAAAGTCGTTGACCTTGTTTCTCTCAAGAAAGCATTGAAAAACAGAATTGATTATTTTGTTTCAATGGGTTGCAAAATGACAGATGTGGGAATTGAAAGATTTCCGAAATATATCGGTTCCGATGATGATGCGGATTGTTCATTTAAAAAAATTCTTAACGGTGAAATTCTTGATGAAAAAGAATATGACTTTTTCATCAGCAATCTTTATATTTATCTCGGTAAACTTTATAAAGACAATAATATGATTATGCAGCTTCATCTTGCCGTCAAGAGAAATGCTTCTACAAAAATGTTTGAATCCCTCGGCAGAGATGTGGGCGGCGATTGTGTCGGAAATGTTATTGAAGCATCTTCCATTACGGGACTTCTTGATGTTATGGATAAAAATAATTCTTTACCCACAACAATAGTTTATACACTTAATCCCACAATATATTACGAAATTGCAACAGGTATCCGTTCATTCAGAAATGTCAGCCTCGGTGCCGCATGGTGGTTTTGCGATAATCTGAGCGGAATTAAAAATCAACTTCAGATTTACAGCGAAACCGCATCATTAAATACATTTTACGGAATGCTTACCGACAGCAGAAGCTTTTTGTCCTATGCAAGACATGATTATTTCCGCAGGATATTATCCGATATGTTGGGCGGTATAATTGAAAAAGGTGAGTTCTCTCCTTTTGAAAATGCTGTAAGAATTGCCGAAAATGTAAGTTATTACAATATTAAAAATCAACTTTCAAAATAATTACGAAGGGAAATAAATATTATGAAAATGACGTTTCGTTGGTACGGGGACAGTGATCCCGTAACGCTTGACCATATACGTCAAATTCCTAAAATGACAGGAATTGTATCTGCGGTTTATGATGTTCCCGCAGGCGGAGTCTGGTCGAGAGAAAGTATCGCTGATTTAAAGAAAAAAGCAAATGACAAAGGTCTTGAGTTTGAGGTTGTGGAAAGTGTTCCCGTTCCGGAGGACATAAAACTCGGCAATGAAAAAGCACCTCAGCTTATTGAAAATTATTGTGAAAACGTCAGACGTCTCGGTGAAGCAGGCGTAAAATGTATTTGTTATAATTTTATGCCGGTTTTCGATTGGTTGAGAAGCGAACTTGAACATCAGCATCCGGACGGTTCAAACGGTCTTGCCTATGATGATGCGACTGTGCTTTCCATGAATCCTCTGACAAGTGAACTTTCTTTACCCGGTTGGGATGAGAGTTATACAAAAGACGGATTGAAAGCATTGTTAAATCAATATAAGGAAATCAATGAAGAAGGTCTTTGGAAAAACCTTGAAGCATTCCTTAAAGCGGTTATTCCCGTTGCTGAGGAAAGCGGAATAAATATGGCTATTCATCCGGATGATCCGCCATGGGGACTTTTCGGACTTCCGAGAATTATTACAAATGAAAAAAATCTTGAAAGATTTCTTAAAATCGTTGACAGTAAAGCAAACGGTCTCACATTCTGTACCGGTTCATTAGGTGCGGATGTTAATAATGATTTGCCGAAAATGATAAGAAAATTTGAAGGCAGAATTCATTTTGCACATCTTCGTAATATCAAACATACAGGTGAGCGTTGCTTTATGGAAACCGGACATCCCAGTGATTGCGGTTCATTTGATATGTATGAAATTGTAAAAGCCCTTTATGAAACAGGGTTTGACGGATATGTCCGTCCTGACCACGGCAGAATGATATGGGGCGAAACAGGAAAATACGGCTACGGACTTTTTGACAGAGCACTGGGTGCATCTTATCTTAACGGTCTTATCGAAGCCGTTGAAAAATCAGCAAAATAAGGAGTAATAATTATGAAATCTAAAGTTATTGTAATTACAGGTGCCGGCGGAGTTCTTTGCAGTAATTTTGCAAAAGAACTTGCAAAGGACGGACACAGCGTTGCACTTCTTGATATAAATTTTGATGCTGCAAAGGCTGTTGCGGATGAAATAAATAATAACGGCGGTAAGGCTATTGCCGTTAAAACAAACTGTCTTGAAAAAGCAAGTCTTGAAGAGGCTCATGAAACTGTTTTAAAAACTTTCGGTAAGTGTCAGATACTTATTAACGGCGCAGGCGGAAATAATCCGAGAGGAACTACAACAAAAGAATATTTTAATCCCGAAGATATTGAGGATAAAGATGTCGTATCATTCTTTGACCTTGCTCCCGAAGGAATTAGTTTTGTCTTTGACTTGAATTTCTTGGGCGTTCTTCTTCCCACACAGGTTTTCGCAAAGGATTTTGTTCTCGGTGAAGGCGGTTGTGTGCTTAATATTTCTTCAATGAATGCTTTTACGCCTCTTACGAAAATCCCCGCATACAGCGGTGCCAAAGCAGCCGTTTCTAATTTTACTCAATGGCTTGCAGTTCATTTTGCCAACGCAGGTGTAAGGGTTAATGCTATTGCACCGGGATTTTTTGTAACAAATCAGAATAAAAAATTACTCTTTAATGATGACGGAACACCTACTGCAAGAACAGGAAAAATTCTTGCCGCAACTCCTATGGGACGTTTCGGCGAACCGAATGAATTGATGGGTACCGTACGTTTCCTCCTTGATGATGAAAAATCAAGTTTCGTAACCGGTGTTGTTATTCCCATTGACGGCGGTTTTTCCGCATATTCGGGTGTATGATTTTCGGAGGTATGAATAATGACTAAAGAAAAAGTTATTGAAAGAATAAAAGAAAAAGGAATTGTTGCCGTTGTCAGAGCGGAAAATTCCGAAAAAGCATTTGATATCGTTGAAAAATGTATTGACGGCGGAATTGATGCAATAGAACTGACTTTTTCTGTTCCTTTTGCTCATGAAGTTATTGAAGATCTTGCAAAAAGATATGGCGATGATATCGTTCTCGGTGCAGGAACCGTGCTTGATAGCGAAACTGCAAGAATTGCTATTCTTTCCGGTGCTCAATATATCGTTTCACCTCATTTTAACCCTGATGTAACAAAACTTTGCAACAGATACAGAATTGCAAATATGGCTGGTATTTTGACTATAACGGAAGCGGTTACCGCAATGGAAGCCGGTGTTGATGTATTAAAATTATTCCCCGGTGATCTCAGCGGTCCGAGATTTATTAAGGATATAAAAGGCCCTCTTCCGTGGGTACAGATTATGCCTACGGGCGGTGTCAATGCCGAAAATGTATCTGAATGGATCGATGCGGGAGCTGTTGCCGTTGGTGCCGGAAGTTGCCTTACAAAGGGTGATATTACCGCAAACGCAAAGGCATTTGTAGAAAATATTAAAAAAGCAAGAATGTAATCTGTTAGGATGAGAAAGAGAATGGAAAATTTAAAAATCGGAATTATCGGTATAGGAAATATGGGTTCAACCCATGCGAATAATGTTTATTCCGGTAAAATTGATAATGCTGAACTTGTCGCTGTTTGTGATATTGCCGATGAAAAAAGAGAATGGGCAAAAGAAAATCTTAAAGGTGTAAAAATCTTTGAGGATTATAAAGAATTACTGAACAGTGATATGGTTGATGCTGTAATTATTGCAACTCCTCATTATCTTCATCCGATAATTGCTATGGAAGCATTTGAAAAAGGTTTAAATGTTCTTACCGAAAAGCCGGCAGGCGTTTATACCGAAATAGTTGAAAAACTTAATGAAACCTCCGAAAAAAGCGGAAAAGTTTTCGGAATAATGTATAATCAGCGTTCCGACAAAATTTTCAGCAGAGCAAGAGAAATTATGCAGAACGGCGAGCTGGGTGAATTAAAAAGAGTTGTCTGGATTATTACAAACTGGTACAGAAGACAGGAATATTATAATTCCGGTTCATGGCGTGCCACATGGGCAGGTGAAGGAGGAGGAGTTCTTTCCAACCAATGCCCTCATAACATTGATATAATGCAATGGATCGTTGGTATGCCTGTTTCTGTTAAGGCTGATTGCGGTTACGGAAAATTTCATAATATTGAAGTTGAAGATGATGTAACTGCATATTTTGAATATCCCAACGGAGCAACCGGTGTGTTTATTACATCAACCGGAGAATGTCCCGGTACTAACCGTCTTGAAATCAGTTGTGATAAAGGTAAAATGGTTATGGAAAACGGAAAACTTTGCATTTGGAAACATAATATTCCCGAAAAAGAATTCAGATTTTTCAGTACCGACGAGTATAAAGAAAAGGTTAAATCAGAATATTCCGAGTATATACCCGAAAAAAATGATAAATCAGGTCATATTATCATTCTTCAGAATTTTGTTAATGCTGTTCTTTTCGGTGAAGAATTGATTGCTCCCGGTTATGACGGAATTAAAGGATTGACTATTTCCAATTCTATTCACTTGTCCGATTGGACCGGTGAAAAAGTTGTACTTCCGATTGATAAGAAATTATATAAATCATTGCTTGACGAAAGGATAAAAACTTCCAAACCAAAGGAAACGATTGTAAAAGATAACTCTGTAAAAGCAGGGGAGTCATCTTCACGTTGGGAAGTTAAATGGTAAAAGAGTATGGGATTATTTTCTAATCGGTTAATTTCTTATTTTGTTGCGATTTCCGCAATTTCATTCTTAATAACTGTATATGATAAATATGCTTCACGTCATAAAAAGCTTATCAGAATACCTGAAAATCTGCTTTTCGGCGTAGCGGCAATCGGCGGTAGTGTTGTTATGTATGTAATGATGTTATTGATACGGCATAAAACAAAACATAAAAATTTTATGATCGGTATACCGTTGATTATTGTTGTTCAAGGTTTAATTCTTTTGGCATATTATTTTATAAAATAGATGCTGATTACTTGACATTTTTTGATTGATAATATATAATGGGGACATCGCTTTCGGAAATTAGTGTTTTTGAAAGCATATCCCCAATAATATGCGGGTATGGCG
>JAZUKF010000021.1:0-3030 GCA_045643165.1 Acutalibacteraceae bacterium
TTGTTACAACACCGTTTTCATCAGAATCCCAGTATAAATCTGTACCGCTGATATTAAAAGTGTAACTTTCGGATTGTATATCACTTGTTTTAAAGCCTTTACTGCTTGAAAATGCTTCAACGGTAATCGGGGATACATTGGAAATATCTATCGGATTCTTATATTTAAGAAAAGAATTCGATGGCATTTTTGATGTTCTGTAATAAATATCTGCATTTTCATCTTTACTTGAAAGTTCAAGCTTAAACGCTCTTAAACAGTTACCGCTTTTTGTACTGAAAACCACGGGTGATGCAGTCGTTATATTTCTTGTTATTTTTTCCGCCCAAAGGCAGCCTACATCTCTGTTGCAGTTAAAAACAATGCTGTTATCCTTAATTATCTGTTTAACATCATCCGGCTCAGTTGCTTTACCCGAAAGCAAAATATACGAAGCCGCCGCAGAAACAAACGGTGCAGCCATCGATGTACCGGACATTGTTGAATAACGGTTGTTAAGATATGAACTGTAAACTTTGACACCCGGCGCTACAATATCACAAGGCGCACCGTAATTTGACGTTGAAAAAAGTTCAGAATAGTCATCATAACCGTTCATAACCGTTATACATTCATCAAAACTTGCCGGTGAACAAATAAACTCATCGTTCAATTCTCGTGAATCGTTTCCGGCGGCGGCAACAACGGTTATATCTTCATCATAAGCGGCTTTTACTGCATCATATATTGTTTCGCTGTTTCCGGTTATTGCAAGACTTAAATTTATAACATCAACACCGTCTTCTACTGCGGCATATATGCCGTTTGCACATTGCAGTTCTGTACCCATACCTATACTGTTAAGCACTTTATATGCTTTAACTTTAACATTTGAAGGTGTGTTATCTACTATAATACCGGCTATGTGAGTACCGTGACCTTTATCATCCTCGGCATCTGTACCGCCTATAAAATTTTCGGTTGACTCAATGACTCTGCCTGCCAGAAATTCGTGGTCGCTGTCAATACCGCTGTCAATTATCGCAACAACTATTTCACCCGTATAAGTTATGTTATTGTCATTTATGTACTCTTTTAATGCAGTAAAACCACACGCATCTGCCTGTGTTTTTGTAGGATTTTCCGCAACTTCACCGCAAGCAAATACGTTTTCTGTATTTTCATTTTCTTGAACATCATCAATAAAGTCAACATATTTGTCTTCTTCGGCATACTCGACAACTTTGAGTTTGCTGTAATATTCAATGGCACTGTCAGCAGATTCCGCATTGTCAAACTGATAAACATGAAGTCCGTTATATCCTTCGACAACCGCAACGGAATCAAGCGCAGGTAATTTATAATCAGACTTTACCACAACCCTGTAAGTTCTGTTTTGTTCTTCATAGTTTTCCTGTGTTTCAACTTCGTGAGAACCGTAATTATATTCGCAAAAAACAGCATTCATACCGTCTGAAAAATCTTCAAACGATATTGTTTCGACTTTCATACTGTTTATTTTTACTGCTCCGACAGTAAAACATGATAATAACAAAATCGCTGCAAGCAGTATCGCTGTTTTTCGTTTCATATAACTACCTTCCGTTTTTCATTCGGGAAAAGTAAGCCTACCCTGTCTTATCTGAATTCTATAATATTTGAACGACTTAAATTGCACAAAGAATACATAATTTAATTATTATATACCACTTTTTTATGCAAAGTAAATTATAAAACAGAAATTATGGGTATTATTTACATTTATTTAATAAAAAGAACAAATTTATTACACATTTTTATTTGTTTATATATGTCAAAAAGCGAAAAACCTTTCAAAAAACTTACGTTACTGTACTGAACAGCACAGTAACGTAATCTTCAAATTATGAATGATACAGTCCGTTTTTCAGCGTGACTGAGGTAAAAGTTCACCTTTAAAATATTGTACTTTTTCGGGTTTCGGTGCATTTTCAATAACATCTCCCGTTGCACCGTCAACAGCAATGAATTCGACAATATTATTTGTTTCATATTCAAATTTTGTAAATGTAATCAGATTATTTTGTTTATCATAATCGGTTTGATAAACAAATCTCTTGCCGTTTTCGATTTTTTCGTAATTGCCGACGTTAAAATCGTACTCTTCGGACATATCGCATATTATATTTGAAACATCAACGGATATTCCGTAATCCGAAAGAGGTTCTGTTTTAATTTCACCGAATCTGCACACAGTCGCATCTCTGCCGATTGACTCAAGATATTTTTGCGCCTGCAGTTCCATATTTAACCACATACGTTCATTATCTTCATCCGAAAGCCCTCTTATAATGCTTTTTGCAATTCTGTTCGGAAACATTTCATTTATCGAAGAAGCATAAAGTTCGCCGTCAAGCGGATATTCGGAGTTTATGAATTCATATTTATCGCCGATTTTGTTAAAGGTAAACACCGCAGGGGTGCTGCCGCCGCTTATTTCCGTAAAAAATCCGTTATGAAAAGCGAACTCATAATATTCTTCAATAAGGTAAACGGTAACAACCCTGTCTTTTTCTTTAACATCAAAAACAAAATGACTTTCCGCCTTAAATTCACCTGTCATATAAGAGCCGGCGTTGTTCGATATAATAACATCCGATATCGCTTTGTTTAATTTACTGTCAATATCTTCATAAGTTACACAATATATATCATCATAAACATAATATATATCATCATTATTTGTATCATCCGCTACGGCAAACTGCCTGCTTGAAAAACCCCAAACAAGAAATAATAACATAACAGCCGAAAGAACGAGAAATACAATGAGTGCAATTTTTCTGTTTCTTCTTTTTCTCGCAAGTTCTTTTGCAAACTGATTGTTGAGGATTGACAACTGCTCGGATATTTGTATTAAACCGTTTTTATCATCGGATTTCTGTTCGGTTTTTTCTTCCTCGCCGCCTAACAGTTCACTTACGGAAACATCGAATAGTTCTGCCATTTTTTCAAGCATAACGGCATCGGGAACAGAATATCCCTTTTCCCATTTTGAAACGGTTTGTCTGA
>JAZUKF010000022.1:0-17277 GCA_045643165.1 Acutalibacteraceae bacterium
TTTTCCTACTATTGAATGAAAGTGCAAATTTTGGTACACTTCCCGTGAGAGAATATAGCCAGGCACTTTTGCAGTTTTGCTGACAAAACATGAGTTTTTTCGGAAAACTGGCAGCATTCATGCACCGTCGAATAAAGTTTACTCTCTCAAAGTAAGACCGCTTTTCTGGGCAAAGAATGCCAATTTTTTCTCTTGAAAATAATTTTAAATCATTATAGTCTTTTTTATCGGAGATGATAGTAATGAAGATACAGAATAATTATTCGAGCAAAAACGATGTAAATATTACGCAAATTGTAGCCTGTAAAGATGATAAATTTTTAATTGAAGATTATCGACATGGCTTTGACAGAAAAGATACAATGAATGTCATGTCAGTAACTAAATCCGTTACTTCGACACTAATCGGGATTGCTATTGATAAGGGCTTCATTAAGGATGTGAATGACAAAGTAATGGATTACTTCGGTCCTAATGTTTATCAAGTAAAAAGAGGTGAAAAAACAATTTATGATGTTACGGAAGACAAGGGGAATATATCAAAGACAACAGAACCGTCCCCTTGTCTCCAGGAATAACTTCTTTAAGAGAATAACACTTTGCCCCGCAAAGAGGTGTAATATCATCAAGGTCAGACCACCACATTAACGCTCTGTTGGAACTCCGTTTAACAAGAAGAGTTCCCCCGCTTCACAATACGGAGTCATTACATCAAGTCCTGACCACCAAAAAGCCCGGATGTATCCGCTCGTATCCTTAAACTCAATGTTTTCGGGTTTATTATCGGCAAGTTCAAAAATCTTAACATCAATCAATCTTTCCTGATTTGTATTGTTATACAGTGCGACAGCAACTGTGCCGTTACCTTCCTGATAGCCACTTGGTACAACGGTAAATTTATTGCCGTTCAAGTTAAACGAAAGCTCATTTTTAAGCTGACCTTCACGGAAGGATTTAACCGTACCGTTACCCGAATAAGTCAGATATTCACCCTTTATTAAATCATAAAGCACGGATTTTCCGGTTTCTTTAACGAGTGCCGGAACATAATGATGCAAGAGTATATCATTTTCATAAATCTTGCAGGAATAGAAGGTTATTTTCTGTCCGTTCGGGATAAATGCCGTACCCTTTCTGTTTTGTGCGAACAGATAAAGTGAATTTTGAATCGGGAAGCCGTCACCCGAATAGGGATAAACGGATGTTGTACTTTCTGTACCGTCAACATATGACTTGTTCCTATTCATTTCAATAATATGTCTGCCGTTTGCCACGGCACCGTAGTAAGAATCTGTTCCGCCACGATTGCCATAGCCTTCATAAACACCTCTGCCGTCATTACCGAGTGCAAAGGCATTTCTGTTATAATCGTTATCCCATACGCCGAACCAATATTCCATGTTGCCGTTTACCGATACATCCATAACCACTCTTGTATCCTGCGTAGGCTTATATCCTGTGTCAAAATAAGCTCCTTCGCTGATTTCAGAATATTCGGCAAAAATATGGTCGTCGTGATTCTTTGGATAAATAACACTCAAATACTGTTGCCCTTCATATTTTTCGGCAAACAGAGCACACTGTTCATCAGCACCGACTCTGATATCCGGCGAGCCCGATACGGTTAAGAAATCCGGCTCTGCAGTACCGTCATTGCCCGAAGTCAACCCCTTGCCGCCTTTGCCTGCACCGAGGCAAGCGGTTCGTGCACCGGCAAAGGATAAATTCCCGCCGTAAATATATACCTTTACGCTGTTTCCGCCGTTGCCGCCGACACCGCCCAATTCACCAAGGGGAGACATTACATTTCCGCCGTTGCCGCCGCCGACGCAAGCACCGCTGTTTTCCATATAAACATTTCCGCCGTAGAAATAAACCTCGGTATTCTCATCTCCGCCGTCACCGCCACGGTTTACCTCTTCCGGTTCTCCCGGAACAGCAGGTCCTGGCGGAGGATTATTGGAATCACTTCCCGAACCGCCGCCGACGCAAGGACATCCGCTTCCCGTCAGGAACACATACCCTGCAACAAAGCGTACCGTGCCGCCGCTACCGCCTTTAACAAAAGCAGAATTAAGACATTCACCCTTGCCGCCTCCGATGCAGACAGAATCGGAGCCGGCATTGACAATAACCCTTCCGCCGCATAAATTGATGCTTCCTGCATTTCTCAAGTGAGCATACTTGCCTGTATCGTCACCTATCATACCACCGATAGCGGCGTATCCCTTGTGAACTCTGTCACTGCTGACAATCATACTGCCCATAACATTCTCGTCATCGGACTGTGCATATATCGTAAGGCTGTTGCCTTCCAAAACGTTAATTCCGTAAGGAGCCGTCAAAGTATGTCCGTTTGTCAGAATAATATTGACATCACCATAAACTTTCGTACGAAATTCCATGGTAATATCATCGTCTAAAACATACCAGCTTTCCTGTCCATCGGTTCCCCATTGCTCATCGCTTTTATTAACATTGATATTCGGATACGAAACGGTCTTTACGGTGGTAATGACCTCATTTTCTTCACCAACCGTCTTTTCCAGATAGTAGGTCAGCATCAGGTAGCCGCATATATCACATCGACTGTCATTATTGTTGTCATAATGAATTTGAGATGTCATATTACAATCCGCACATCTGTGTGTAATGGCGTCGGTATCCCATGATGCATGATTCTCTATCAGCTCGCAGCGTGCACATTTGTGCTGTGTTTCGCTTATGTACTGCCAATCATGTCCCAACGCATCTGTTCCGTAAACAGTTTTCGTCTGTGTTTCAAAGCAATTTTTTGTAAAGGATGCCGTATAAACCGTATTTTCCTTTTCCGTACAGGTGGCGTCCGTATGAACCGGGACAGATGATACCGTTTCGGTAACGCCGATATGAGCGTCAAAATCAGCAGGACACAGAGAACATAAAAGGTTTGCAGTGCAACTTTTAAGGTCATCAGTCCATAAATATTCCGTAATGCTGTAATTATGAGTCGGATGCCAATAAAGCCTTGCGTATTTTACATCACTAAGCCCCTGATCTGTGTTTGCAAGAACCGTAAACGGATCCTCGGTGTGTTCCGCATCGCTCCCGACCTCTGCAAGAAAATGGTCGGCGACTTCAATAACGATATTTCTTCCGGCATTTCCCGTTGCGCCGTATGTACCGGAGCCAAAACCGGGTTCTCCGCCGTCACCGCCTAATCCGACGAACGCATTTCTGTTTCCCGATGCTTCAACGACACCGCCGTATAATTTAAAAATGCTGCTGTCACCGCCGTCACCGCCGTCTCCACCTCTTCCGCCGAAATCACTATTGCTGCTTCCGCCTCTTCCGCCGTTTCCGCCTCTTCCGCCGCCGAAGGCTATTTCTGTTCCCGAAGCTTTCATGTATCCGCCGTATATCTCAAATGCACCGCCGTTTCCGCCTCTTCCGCCGTCTCCGCCTTTAAGACCATAATAGGCACCATACGAACCGCTTTCTTTATCACCTAAACCGCCGTTTCCGCCTCTTCCGCCGCCAAATCCTACTTCGCCGGACGTGTCAATATATCCGCCGTAAAGCCTCAAAGTTCCGCAGCTTCCTCCGCTTTCACCGGGAACGCCTTCACAATCTCTTTGCCATTCACCGTCATGTCCGAGTCCAATAGTGCCTCCGATACCGGCATTGCCGTCGGTGCCGATTGCGACAATCTTACCCATGGTATCGACATCATCGGAAATGCCAAAAACATTCAATGTGTTTCCTTCATTCAGCGTAATACCCTTTTGAGCCGTCAGAGTAACACCGTCACGCAGGTAAAGGCTGACATTGCCGAGCACCGTAATACGGTCGGCAAATGTGATGTTTTCTGTGATTTCATAACCCTTGCTTTTGCCCGATTCACCAAAAACCGGCAACTCTGAGTCGGCATTTATTATTTTGGAATAAGCTAACTTTTTTTCGCTGTCAATATATATTTTTATCCAACCGTCTGCAAAATGACCGTGTTCGTCACAATAATCATTTAACGCATCGGGCATTATGTATTTTTTGCCGTCGACTGTGTTTGCCGAAATGCCCTTTACGGCATCAGCCGAAAGTCCGACTGCATGGTAATCCGTAGGGCAAACCTCCTTGTTATAGAAGCAATTTTCATAAACCGAATCGGAAGAGGAATTACCTGTGATGGCACCGGCGCCGACTTGTTCCGCAGAGTTGCCTTTCGAATCTATTAATATGAATCTGTCGTTCCAACCGCCCGACTGATATTTATACGCAATGACAGAGGTTCCGTCGGCGGTACTGCCATTTGGCAAATTCATATACCAGCCGGAGGTACTGTCAAACTCAGACCTGATATAGTAATGATTCTCATTATCCTGTGCAAATGTCCAATGCTGTTTTCCCCAGGACACATACGACGGCTGCGTCTGATATATATTTACCCATTCGCTGTGTTCATAAGACAGATTGAAATCCGGCGACAGCATATAGCCCGAGTTTACCGACTGGATATAGTAGTCGTCAACATCTTCGTTATATATCAGCCTGAACTTCTTTGCCGTTGCCGATGCCGCCGGCCAAAGCTGAAGGTCGTCATTTACTCCCACGATATTCAGGCACTTGCTTTCGTCCATTGCGCTGTAAATGATATAATCGCCTTCTTTCGGATGCGATTTGCCGTATGAAGAAGAAATCTTGCCCATAGAGCAGCAATTTTCAACCGTTACAGTGCTTTCTTCAAATCCGATAATTCCTCCAATGTATTTGTTTCCCCAGACTTCACCGTAATTTATGCAGTTTAAAAACTGTGTGTTGCCACCCGAAATTCCGGCAATACCTCCGACATCTTCGGTGCCGCTTATTCTTCCGTTGTTCATACAATTTTTAAATACCGAACCGCCGCCCGACCAGCCGGCAATACCACCGGCATAAGGACTTGATGCTGTGATATTCGCATTGTTTGTGCAGTTTTCAAATGTGGTATTATAGGCGTTACCGACAAGTCCGCCGACAGACCATGCTCCCGCCACACTTCCGCTGACCTTAAGGTTGCGGATTGCAGCACCGTTTGTATGAGAGAAAACGCCGACATCGTTTGCCCCGGAATAGTTTATTTTAATCGTATTTCCGTTTCCCTCAAAGGTACCGCAAAATGGCTTGGCATTGGAATCTGCCCATGAGCCGATTATATAAGTACCGTTAACCGGGCTGATATTCAGATTATCAACATCAAGTGAAACGGTTTCTCCGCTGAAGCTGTTACCACCGTTGACTGCCGCACGAAACGCTACCCAATCATCAATGTTGATGATGTGATATACTCCGTCAACGCCTTTTTGCAACGTTTCCTCCGCAGAGGCGGCAGTCGGCACAGCAATCAGACTTGCCAACAACGCCAAAGTTAAAATAATACTCCATAATTTTTTTGTTTTCATAACACGAAAACCTCGCTTTCTGTGAAATTGCTTCTATATAACTGAAATTTTTATGCAAATTCTATTGTGTTTCCTATGCATATATACATAAAGACACATAAAACCTAATTGTACATTTTAATTATAGCACCTTAAGGAAAATTTTCAAGATGCCTAAGCCATTTTTTCTCTTTTTTACATGAATTTTTTCTTGTGCAAGGTTTTTCCGTAAAATTAACAAAAGCCCGTTACTCATAATAAAGTGAGTAACGGGCTTTTAACGGCTGTAAATTAATACTATATAATGTTTTATTTATTTATTATGACAGTCCTTGTTTCATCCTTCCAATCAACAATCGCTCCAAATTCTTCGCAAAGAGCTCGTACAGGAACATAAACTATGTCATCAACGACTTGAACTGCCGTATCTCCCATAAATTGTCCTACTGTTATTTCTTTTTGTAACCCTGTGTGTGCCATAAATTCATCAGCCGAAACCATTGTTCTGTCATTAAATATAAACGGTTTATGGTTAAATGTTATTTTTTTGTCATTATAATAAACCTTTAAGTCTGTGCTTTCTTCACCATCTCCCAACATATAAAGTTTTGCAAATTTATTAACATTATATTCGGTGTTGACCGCACTTCCATACTCCATCCATCCTCTGACTCCGTCTCCGTCATTGTCGAGGAACAAAATTCCGAATGCCAAATTCTTTCCGGGTTCCGGTGTATAGTCATAGTTAAACATCTTATTCCATGAAATTTTTAATTCATATGTCGTAATATCGCCATCATGAGTACATCCCATTTGGCAATCTTCACATTGTTCTATTACGCCTCTATCACCTTTACCGGGTCCCGGGAATTGGCGGTGTACCATTGGTCCTCCTTCCGTAAAGCCTAAATGAAATTTATCAAAACAGCTACCTGCATTCTTTTGGTCAAACAAACCTTCCGAATCATCATAAATTCCGAACATTACACAGTCGCTTTTTGATATGCTTCCGCCACTCGCCACAGGTACTGTAAAAACTTCGTCAGTAACCGTTATACCAAGATAGAAATACTTTTCATCGTAAGTCATTGCAAAGGAACCCGATAAATCCCTGTATCCCTTCCAATTTTCCATGTCCACAAGCATATCTACTTGGTCGCAGACTGTTGTTTTTGCTTCCTGCCAACTTTGGTCATCCAATACACCGTCAATTTTAATTTCGGACGACTTTGGTTTTGCGTACAAAAATCCTACAACCTTTGACCCTGCATCACCGTTTCCGCCGGCTATACTTGAACCGAAATCATACTGTCTGCCGTCATCAAGAGTAATCTTGTAACTGCAATTAAAACCATCCTTGTTGTAATCACCATCAACATTAAATGTTGTTTTTCCAAGTGCTTCAACTGTTCCGAAATCAATTTTACCTAAGTCTTTCAAGTCTTCCGGATATGTGAATTCCATATATCCCGAAATTTGTTCGTTTATCAGGTTCTTGATGTTAAATTTAAGGCTCGTTTCTCCCAAGGAGTCAAGTTGCAAAAATGCTTCTGCATCTATTACCGGAATATTCAAACTCATCGGCACGGCTTCTTCTTTGCCGTTTAGTATATTCAATAACTTCTGCGGAACATAAAATCTGTCGCCTACATATACAGATGTCTGCCCGTCCAAATCAACAACTTCTCCGCCAAAAAATGCATAAGCGGCATTTCTTTTTATAGTTGCACCGCTGTCATTAAATTTAAAGAACTCATAAATTGTATCGTATGTTCCCATATCGGTTACATCAACGAACAATTTTTCTGTTTCTGATTCAAAATCTCCGCCGATAAGACTCAACAAATATGGTGCTATTTCGGTATTATCAATTATGTTGTCGTTAAACGGGTCTTTTGCATCCGGATTTATTCCCTCCGGTAACTCTACGCCCTCAGGTGCGTAAATTGAAAGTGCAACATTTCTTCCGGTATGATTTTTGCTTGTCCAAGTAATATCTTCTTCGGTTATTGTTTCTCTGTTTTGAATTTTCTTTACCAGCTCTGTTGTGTCCTCCGGAAGTTCCATACCGCCCGTGTCATGGTCTGCAACAGAAACAACTATTGTGTCATCTCTGCCCTTTGCAAATTTGAGAGCCTCTTCAAAAGCTGATTCGTAAGCAAGAATTTCGCCAACTGAACTTATTGTCCCGTTTTCGTGTCCCGCACCGTCAATATGGCTTCCCTCAACCATAAGGAAAAATCCGTCTTCATCTGCATCCGCAAGTGCGGTAATCGCCGCACGGGTCATTTCTGCCAAGGTCGCTGTTGTTTCTTTATTGTCTACATCATACGGGAATTCTCTTGATTCAAGATTTCCCCATATTCTGTCGCCTTTTTTTACATTCGCAAGGTCTGATTTGTTGTTTATTATATTGTATCCTCGAACTTCGGCTTCTTTTATGCTTCCCCATCCTGATGCACCGAATCCTATTCCGAGAACAACATCCAATCCTTTGTTTACAGTTTGTTCTGATAACATAGCATTGTTCGAGCGTGAAATGTCATGTGCCGAAAATGCTGCGGGAGTTGCATTTGACCAGTCGTATGTAGTAACCATACCCGTTTTTTTACCAAGTCCTTTGCATACCTCCAAAATGCTTGCGTGCGGCTTTTTGTCAGTGTCAAGTCCAAGATAACCCTGATTCGTCTTGTAACCCGACGAAAGTGTGGTACCGGCTGCTGCGGAGTCTGTAATTTCCGCATTTGCAGAATATGTAGTTACACCTGCTACAACATAATCCAAAATTTTTAAACTCCCCGGAACTGTTTGTGAAACATTCGGATATTTTTCATTGCCGTATAATCCACCCTGTTCGTTTACATAATTTGCAAGTTGGAATGGCACTGTGCCCCCGCCGTCAGGTATCATATAAATGATGTTTTTGATTTTTGTTTCATTTTCTTTAGCAATTGAGTTTAATCCGAATGTACCAAACATTAAGAAAATTACTAAAACTGTCGAAATTACTCTTTTCATAAAAGTCCCCCCAAATTATACTTTACTTTAACAGTGTATCACATCAATAAAATGTTGTCAATACATAACACTTGCTGTTTGGATAGTGATTTGTCTTTTACTCATCAAGAAAATATGCATTTGTGTTTGCGTGTTTTCCGTTAAAATCCTCAACGGTAATCCTGAAATATGTATTCTCATCAGGAATGTCAAAAATTGCCTCGCAAAGAGGTTCTTTGTCGCTGTATCTCCACTGCAATTTTCTGCCGTTTGTAGACAAATATATTCTTCTTGCGGCAGAACATTTCAAATAAATCTTGTTTTCATCGCAATAAAGTGAATAAATTTCGGGTCCCTGCGATGCATAAAATTTTCCGTCAAAAAGTGCGTCCATTATTGCTTTATAAGACAACTCTTTCGCAAAAATCACGGTGAACGCACCGCATGAGTCATATTCGGTAACCCCGTATGTAACATTTTCGGGGCACCAGTTATGATTATCGTCTGCGTTTATGCAGTAAATACGCTCCCCACCTCTTAACATATCATCATATACTCTTGCGTTATATTCTTCATGCCCGTCAAGATAGCAACTGAAATTGCACATCTCTATTGCGTGCATTCCGTGATAGTTCATATAATCGCTGTAATTCTCCAACGACCATGTAGGATGGTTATATGTTACAAAAAAGCCCTTTTCTCTTGCTGTTTTTATGGCATTTGTTATTACTTTAAAATCGTGAGTCCTTTCAAAATCAGGCTCGCTTTCATCAAATTGAATTCTATCTTTATACTTTGCCGCATTGCCGAAAATTACATACTTTTCTCTATGCCAACAAACCTGTTTAAGATTGTTCGGGTCTCGTTGAATAAGGCAAATATGACAGGTTTTATTGCTTTTTCCCGGCTTTAATTCTTCCGAAAACTCCAATTCGTATCCGTGAAGTGCAAGAAATCCGTCATCATTTAAATCATCATGCGGAATCATTATGTCATGATCGGTGTACGCCACTACCGAATATCCGTTATCTTTATACACTTGCTTTACTTCAGCGGGTGTGAGTCTCCCGTCCGAAACATTTGTATGACAATGCAGATTTGCCTTATATTTATTTTCGTTTTCATCAAGTAATATTTTTTTCACTCTAATCGTCCTTTTACCGGTTTTCACAACTCAACAAACTTACTTTATTACCACTCCGCAACAGAGCCGTCCTTGTGATGCCAAACCGGATTTTTCCATTCGTGCGGTGTTTTATTCTCTTCAATTACAAGTTCCTTATTGACTTCAACTCCCAATCCCGCCAACTTCGGAAGTTCGACAAAACCGTCTTTAAATTCAAAATCATCTTTGTTTTTAACATAATCAAGAACGCTTTTCCCAACATTGTAATGTATTCCTATGCTTTGTTCCTGAATAACCGCATTATAACTTGTTGCATCCACATTAAGGCACGCCGCCAACGCAATAGGTCCCAAAGGACAATGCGGAGCCAATGCCACATCATAACTCTCTGCCATTGCAGCAATCTTTTTTACTTCCGTAATGCCTCCGGCATGAGACAAATCCGGCTGAATAATGTCAATACCACCAACTGTTAAAAGTCTTTTAAAATCCCATTTACTGAACAAGCGTTCCCCGGTTGCAATCGGGATATTGCAAGATGCGGCTATTTCTTTGAAACTTTCCATATTTTCACACAAAACAGGTTCTTCAATAAACATCGGGTCAAATTCTTCCAACTTTTTCGCAAGAATTTTTGCCATAGGCTTGTGAACTCTTCCGTGAAAATCTATCGCAATACCGAAATATTTACCACACGATTCTCTTATTGCCGACACACGCTCCAAAACCGCATCTATCTTATCGTAACTGTCAATCATCTGCAATTCTTCCGTAGCATTCATTTTAACAGCAGAAAACCCTGCGTCCTTTTTCTCTTTTGCAGCATTCCCGACATCTGCCGGCCTGTCGCCACCAATCCACGAATATACCTTCATCTTATCACGGCATCTTCCCCCCATAAGTTCATATACGGGAGTTTGAAAATATTTTCCTTTGATGTCCCAAAGTGCCTGATCTATTCCCGATATTGCACTCATCAAAACTCCGCCGCCACGATAAAAACCCGCACGGTAAAGTGTAGACCAAATATCTTCTATTCTCATCGGATTATTTCCGATTAAGTATGACTTCATTTCGTCCACGCAAGCAAGGACAGCATTACAATGTCCCTCCAAAACAGCCTCTCCCCAACCGGTATGACCGTCATCTGTTTCTATTTCGACAAAACCCCATCTCGGACGAACAAAGTATGTGTTGACTGCTGTAATTTTCATAATTATTAATACCTCATTTCCGAAAAATCTTCATAAGTTTTAAGTATGCCAAACTGTTGAATTTTTAGTCCCGACATTTTAAAAAGGACAATTCTCAATTACATTTACTGTTATATAACCTTAATTCGAAACCTCATCAACATATTTTTTCGCAAGTTTTGAAATGCCTTGCCAATCATTTTCTTTTATCATTTTTTTATCAGTAATATTTGAACCTACACCAAAACCATATATTCCGACAGACAAGTATTTTTTCATATTGTCCGTATTTATTCCTCCGACAGCCAAAAGTTTTACATTTGACAGCGGAGCCAATACAGCTTTTACATAATCCGCTCCCAAACTTGTCGCCGGGAAAAGTTTGACAAAATCCGCACCGAATTTATGAGCATTTAAAATTTCGGAAGGAGTCATCGCTCCCGGAATGGATACAAGATTGCACTTGTTACTTTCTTTGATTACCTCTTCATCCGTGTTTGGAGAAATGATAAAAAGTCCGCCCGAATCTTTTGTCAAATTAACTTGCTCTTTTGTAAGAACCGTTCCCGAACCGATGTACATTTTATTTTTAAAATGCTCCGATAAAATTTTTATGTTTTTTGCAATTCCTTCATCGGAAACCGTACCGTTTGCCGAATATGTCACTTCAAGAAGTCTTATTCCGCCGCTGTACAACGCCTCTGCCAACGGAATAAGTTTTTCGTTCGATATTCCTCTTAATATTGCTATTATCTTATGTTCTTCTATTGCTTTTACAACTGTTTCCTTCATAAATTTATACCTCTTTTTTGTATTATAGCATACAGTTTTGCAAAAATCCATATTTCAAGCATTTTTTTAGAAATAAATTTTTAATACTGCTCCGTGCGAAGGAGCAGTATTAAACACCGTAAAAATTATTAATCGTAAAGTTTGGACAACGCCTTTGAACTATCCTTTGTTTGCTCATACAAATTACGATAAACCTTATACGATTTTTCATAAATCTTGGAAGCATCTGGATTTGGAGTGTACTTTCTGAAATCTTGAAGGAAACTGTGAATTTCGCTCCAATCGTTAAACATTCCTGCCGTCATTCCTGCCAAAAATGCAACGCCCAAAGCAGACCCTGGGTGTGAAGGATATGCAACAATCTCCTGATTCAGTACATCGGATGCAATTTGACACCAAAATTTGCTTCGTGAACCTCCGTTTGTCGCAATTATGTGCTTTGGTTCATATCCCAGTTCTTTTATCGTATCAATATGATGCTTAAATCCGTAAATGACCGCTTCAAGGCAAGCACGGAATATGTGTGCTTTTGTATGTGACAAAGTAAGTCCAAACATCATACCTTTTGCCTCAGGGTCAAAAATGGGTGTTTTTTCACCGAGGAAATACGGCAAAATAATCAATCCGTCAGAAGCAGGTGCAATTTTTGATGCTTCTTCGTCAAGTTTTTTAAGTGATTCGCCACCATAACTGTCCAAAATATCGCCCAAATACCATTTAACCAAAGAACCGCTTGCCGCCATACAGCCGTTTATCAAATATTTATCCGGTACTATATGATAGTCGAAAAACAGTTTCGGACTTGTATTTATATCTTTTGTGCAATAGAGTATGTCGCCCGCTCCACCGAATTTTATCAATAGGTCGCCCTCGTCAATTATCCCGGCAGAAAGCGTTGATGCAACATGATCGGCACTACCGGCAATGACATCTACTCCCTCTTTAATTCCAGTAAGTTTTGATGCCTCACAACTTACTTTACCGACAACACTTCCCGATGCATTTACTTTAGGAAACCACTTCGGATTGAAGTCAAACATATCCATTTGTTCGTCAATCCATGTTTGTTTTCTTATATCAAACATTCCACTTTCAACAGCCCAATTCATCTCGATTGACATAACGCCTGTAAGTTTGTACACAATATAATCATACGAACCGAGTACAAAACACATTTTATTAAAAACATCCGGCTCATTTTCCCTGACCCAAAGCATTCTCGGTAAAATGTGTTGCTGATTTGTGTAACCGCCCGTCAAATCAAACAACCTGTCTTGGTCAAGTTTTTTTGAAACATCTTGGATTTGCTTTACCGAACGGGCATCATTTTGTTGTATCGTATTGCGTACAGGCTCACCGTTTTCATCAAGCATAACGATTGCCGGAACCATTCCCGTAATTCCTACACACTCAACTCTGTCAAAAAGTTCGGGATTCCTTTTTTTTAGTTCCGATACAACGATTTTGGTGTTATTCCACCAATCATTTGCATTTTCTTCTGCCCAACCGCTCTTTTTCGATACAAGATTATGAGGTGCATTTACCTCATCAACAATCTTTCCCTCAGACGATACCAAAACCGCTTTTACAGATGTAGTTCCTATATCTATCCCTAAAACTGTTCTTTCCATATATTTCTCCTTACAGGTCAACTTTAATCATTTCAAGTGTTTCCGCAATTTCCGTCGCATACGGTGTCATCTTACCCTGCATCTCTTTGTCGGTCGTTACTCCTATTCCTATGCAACCTGCCGCTTTTGCCATTTGCACATCAACATACGAATCACCGAACATAATCATTCTGTCAAGCGGTACATTGTACTTGTTTGAAATATAAATCAACATATCGGGTTCGGGCTTGCCCCGTTCGACATCTTCCGGTGTTACAACAAATTTAACATTGTCCCACGCATTAAACATGGACATTGACCCCTTTGTTCTCTCATAATTATCCGATGTTGCCACACCGTATGAAATGCCAAGTTCGTTTATGCGTTTCATAAGTTCAACATATCCGGGCTGTGGCTTTATGGCACGTTTTAAACTTATGTCTGCATCTGAAATTTCAAAAAGTTCAACTGCTAAATTTCTCGCTTTATGCCACAAAATACCGAGTTGTTCCACTAAAAACGCCGCAAGAATAACCACTTCTTCGGGCGGAGGTGCTATTGCCAAAATTCCTACCGGGTCAACCCATGTGGCTTCAACTTTTCCGTCATCCGAAACTTTTGCCGAAACTCCCATTCTCTTTGCCCATTCAATCTGTACTTTTTGCGGGCAAAATTTTGAAAGAGCACGAATTCTTGCATTTGCCATTTCAAGCCAAAACTGTCCCGACTCAAACATCAATCCGTCTTTATCAAAAACGAGCAAATCCGCTTCATAATTGTTTTTGTTTACTGTTATTAATGCCATTTATATTCTCCTTATTGTGTATAAGACTAACCTCTGAATTTACGAACGACTTTCATAAATTCCTCAACACGCTTTTCGTCAACCATATTCTCAAACACGCCGTCAATTTTGAAAGTAGTTGCCACTACAGCACCATCCGCTATTGATAATTGTTCTTCGATAGTTTCCTTACGACAACCTGTATTTGCAAATACAACCGTATCGGGAACAGCATCCTTAACCTCGGATAAAATAGATGAATCTGTTGCCGAACCCGCTGTTTGTCCGCTTACGCAAAGTGCATCCGGACGGCAATTAAATACTGTACTTTTTGCAATCGCAGCAGGTGTACGAGGTGCCAAATATGCAGATGCTTCCGGAACAATGTTAAACAATAATTTTACATTTTCTGCCCCTATTTCATGCTGATGACGAACTGTTTCGCCACAATTTGTGTCCCAAATACCAAAGTCGCTCGCATAAGCACCGGTAAAAATTTCACGGATAAATTTAGCACCTGTTGCAACTGCCAAATCAAGTGATTTTTTTGCATCCCACAAAACATTGACACCAAACGGTACTGTAATGTCACTCATTAATTCACCGACAATTCTGCCCATTGCGGCAACCGTTTCCGTGCGGACATTTGTCAAATACGGCAGACTGTACTCATTTGAAAACATAACTGCATCAACGCCACCGTTTTGAAGTGCTTTCAAATCCTTTCTCGCACGGTCAATTGCATATTCCATACCAAGTGATTTGTCAAATTGAGGGTCTCCCGGCAGAGGTGCCAAATGGCACATTGCGATAATAGCCTTTTCTGTTCCTATAACTTCTTTTAACCAACTCATTTTTAATTCCTCCAACTTTGTTTTATTATAAATTTGCTCCACCGGATACATTCATAGCCTCACCGGTGATAAAATTTGATTCGGGCTGTACGAAAAACGCTACCGCATTTGCGACATCCTCCGGATAACAAAGGCGACCGAGCGGTGTGTTATCAATATAACTTTGACGAACCTCTTCAGGTGTTATTCCCTTCATAGCACCCTCCCAGATAATCTCTCTGTCCTGCATGGGAGTTTTTACCCAACCGGGGCAAACACAGTTAACCGTTATGTTGTACTTCGCAAGACCTATTGCCGATGCTTTTGTCATACCCAACACACCAAACTTCGATGCCGTGTAGTGAACAAGTGTCGGATCGGGTTTGACTGCCGCCATTGAACAAGTATTTACAATCCGTCCGCCGTTATCCTTCATATAAGGAATAACTGCCTGTGTGCAAATGAATACTCCCTTCATATTTACATCAACATTAAAATCCCATTCCTTTTCGGTCAACTCCTCTAACGGTGCCATTGACGAAACACCCGCATTGTTGCAAACAATGTCTAATTTTCCGTATGTCTTATATACTTGCTCCAATGCATTATCAACAGATTTTCTGTCGGTAACATCAACTCCTATTGCCATGTGAGGCGGATTTTCTTCAAAATGTTTTAGCGTTTTAACTGTTGTTTCCGCTGCTTCAAAATTAATGTCTGTCGCAACAACTATCGCACCCATTTCTGCCAAACGCCGAGCTATTGCAGTTCCCATATTCGGTGCATGCTCTTCTTTTTTGCCGGGATTATATTCCCCACCGTATCCGGCTCCCGTGATAAATGCAACCTTTCCCATAATTGATGTTTCCATGTCGCTACCTCCCTATATAATCTTAATTTTTCTTTAATTTTCTCTGTTTCTCTTACAATTTCAAAATCTCAAACAACCGTTTATGGATAAAATCAATGCATCTGTTTTGTTTTCAGTGCGATTTTTAAGAAATTCGGGTACAAAAATCAAAGCGTCGTTCCTTGTATAATTTATGTAAGCCTTCTTGATTTTTATTGTATCACATATTAATTCATTTTCAATAAATGTTCGTTATGTTTATAAACGAACATAAAACGAACATTTATCGTTGACAGCCGTACTTTGTTTGTGATATTGTAATATTGAAGGTGATTGAAGTATGAAACTTAACAATCGGCAAAATCAGATACTGCAAAAATTGTGCGAAAGCGGTCAAATAAGTGTTTCGAATATTGCAAGTGAATTGTATTTCAGCGAGATGACCATACGCCGTGATTTAAAAGTAATGGAAAACGCCGGCTTATTAAAAAGAATACACGGCGGTGCTATCGAAAATTTTTCGAACTATCAATATCCCGTTGATTACAGAATGGAAATTCACAAAGACCAAAAACAGCATTTGGCATCGGAAGCAAGTAAGTATTTGCAAGACAATCAGGTGATATTTTTTAACAGTTCGTCCACATTAACATACATAGTACCACATTTGTTGAGATACAAAAATTTGCATATAATCACAAACTCCGTACACTTGTTGCAACACATTTCGTCAATACATATTCCATGCACGCTTACAGGGGGAAAATATAACGAGATTGAGAGGTGCTTGTCGGGTAAGCAATCGGAAGAGTTTTTAAGGGATATAAACCCGGATATTGCATTTTTGTCCTGCGAAGCGTTATCAGATGACGGATATTTGAGCGACAGCGACTCCGAGCTTGCCGAAATAATGAAAATCATGGTGAAAAATTCAAAAAAATCCGTTCTTTTGATGGACCGTTCAAAAATCGGAACTGTATGCACATATAATATATGTCACAAAGACAAACTTGACGGAGTAATCCTGTTTTAAGCGAAAAAATGAAATATTCAAAAATAAATTGTGTAATCTATTGAGGTCAAAGATGCCGAATTTGGGCTGATTTAAATGAATTTTAAACACGAAAACGGGCTGTAAAAAACATACCGACCGCATAAAGCACCTTAAATACGAAACAATCAAAGATTATAAGATTTATTTTGGCAAAAAAGAAGAATAATAAAAAAGCGAACTTTTTTATACCAAAAGTTCGTTTTTTCATGTCAAAGACTGGCAAAAATGTATAAAATCAGGCTGTTTCGTAGACAAGGGGACTCGTAGACAAGGGGACGGTCCTGTTGTCTAGTAGACAAGGGGACGGTTCTGTTGTCTCCCTGTTGTTGGAAGCATACCAATCGTTGGTAACGAGGACTTTATAAATGCGATAAGGAGTGAAATCACGAATGGCACTTACAGAGGAGCAGAAAACTTTAATACAAGGGCTAATCGAATACGGAGTGGAAAAAGAGGCCGTGCCGTTCTTGATGGCAGGACTTCAAGATCCGCAACTGACGGAAACAATGATAGACTTTCTGTTAGACAACCCGAAAGCGACACGAGAAGAAATCTTGTCGAAAATAGCGGAACTGATACGCCGGTAAGTCAAACATTTAAGTCAGCAGGCACATCACTCAACCAGGTGGCAGCACTATTCAA
>JAZUKF010000023.1:0-1845 GCA_045643165.1 Acutalibacteraceae bacterium
TGCAATTGCCATGTAAAAAATAAATGTTATTTTAAAGCTATATTATTTCGCTACAATGGATGGCGACCAGCCGAGAGTGAGACCGTTTGGCACGGCACATATTTTTGAGGGCAAGTTATACATTCAAACCGGAAAGGTAAAACCGACATCGAAACAGATAGCAGCAAATCCGAAAGTGGAAATCTGTGCTTTCAGGGATGGCACATGGCTTCGTCTCTCAGGTGAACTCGTTGAAGATGACCGTGTGGAAGCACGCAAGTCGATGCTTGATGCCTATCCGGAGCTTCGCTCCATGTATGACGAAAACGACGGCAACACGCAGGTGTTCTATTTCAAAAATGCTACCGCAACATTTTCTTCGTTTACATCCGCACCGGAGACGATAAAATTTTAAGGCAAAAAAGATATGCTTCGGGAGTTATGACATGGCATACGAAAACAACCACTATGTACCGCAGTTTATTTTGCGTCAGTTCGGAGATACAATAAACATATTTGACGTTAAAAATGGAACAGTAAAACCCAATCAACAAACTTATTCTGTGTTTGCGGAAAGAAAAATTTATCCGTCAGATCTTGAAAAAGAAATCGGCTATAAAGTAGAATCACCTTTTGCTAAGTTGTTTCACGATAAATTGCTGGCGGGAGAATGTGGCTCAAAAATCACACTTACACGAAAAGAACTGCAACTTATGAAACGGTTCTTCCTTCTTGAAACCATCAGAGTAACCTCTATGGAAAGAATATCGGAACTTGAGCAAAAAATCTCGCAACTGTATAAAGATTTCTTCACGGGATTTTCGGAAAAATTAATTGAAAACGAAACTCCCACAGAACGCTGGCATCGCAACATTCAGGTAATAGTAGAAACTGATAATATACAAAAAGTATCCGAGCATCCTTTATGTACTTATGAAATACTAAAGTGGTCATACATATTTAATTCCGGATATTTTGCATTTTGGGATTGTTCAAATACCGGTGTGGAATACATCATTACCGATATTGGAATGACATCTGAAGTAGAACCGTCAAAAGAAGAATACGGCGTTGAACACACAAAGAAAGATGAAATATGTCGCCTACTCAACAGAGAATTAAATACTGAAAAGAAAAATGCGTATCAAAATTTTCTTTCTACACAATTCTTGTTTCACGAAAACTTCTATATGTTTCCCTTATCGAGGAACCGTATGATAGTAACCTTAAATCCGTATTTCGGCTTATTTGATAATAAGACAAGACTTTCAAAACCTTCCGAATGGCCTACCCTTATCAAGAATCACAAAATGTTTGAAAAGAATGTAAGCCCTAAACCGATGGTATTAATGGGAAAACCTATGCTGAAAGATGATGATGAGTTTACATATACAGTTCAAAATGTAAAAGCGGAAGATGCTGAATACATCAATATGTTAATGCTTGACAGAGTAGACAGCATTATGGGTTATAATGATTTTGAAAAAATCAAAACAAGCGTTGAAAGATATATGCAATTTTATGAGGAAATCAAGATGAAACCGCGTGTGGATTATTCAATGCTGTTATAAAGTGAAAAGGTGATTTATTATGGAACTGACACCGTTTTTTAAGAGTGCGCTCGATCAGGATCGGTCACCGGTGGTGCTGTGCGATTTGAAACACACGATTATTTATATGAATAAAGTCGCAATCGAGCGATACGCTAATAACGGCGGCGAAGCG
Source organism: Acutalibacteraceae bacterium (assembly GCA_045643165.1). Classification (GTDB taxonomy): domain Bacteria; phylum Bacillota; class Clostridia; order Oscillospirales; family Acutalibacteraceae; genus SIG575. The sequence continues at coordinate 1,705 of JAZUKF010000023.1, forward strand.
TTGCTCGGCAAGAGTTTACTGAACTGTCACACGCCAAAGGCACGGGAAATTATCAATCAAGTTTTGGATTGGTTCCGTGCTGACAAAGACCATAATATCATTTATGAATTCCGCAACGATGAGGAAAACAAGGATGTTTAT
>JAZUKF010000024.1:0-23855 GCA_045643165.1 Acutalibacteraceae bacterium
CGGAGTCTTTAGGTGCTAACGCAACATCATACGGATATAAACTTCCTGATGATTATAAACCTGCTATAGACAGTTCTTATATTTCTCCGGACAGAAATCTTGATGCCGGTACCGGGGCATTACCTGACAGAACATGGTATATTAAAAATCAAAGCCATTTATCATTACAAAGTTCTGTAAACGATGTTATCGGTTTATGCGTTAATATTGTTCTTGATAAATCAATTAAAGATGCAAGAAAGGAAAACGGCGGTTATCCTCAATTTAATGAATACAGAGATCTTTCTGTTGCAGAAAAACTGATGTACAGATATCTTGAGATAAATAACAGTTCTTTATCTCTTTCAAAAGAACAAAAATCAAGACTTGATTCGGCATATAATAACTTACTCGGAATATATAACAGCCGTGTATGGAATAGTGATGAAACTTTGAATGCTGAAAAAGAATTATATACCGTAATGTATGAACTTTCACTTCTTCCTGATTATTATTCACAGAAATCTCCGAAAATGATGTACGATTTTAATCCCTCAATGGAAAAGTCATTTTCAATTATAAATGCGGTTTTGTATTATCTGTTCGGAAACAGCGATGTATATTCAAAATAATATTAAAAGTATCCCTGAACCTTGTTTGAGATTCAGGGATATTATTTTATTCAACGGAAATTGTAAAATCAAACTTAATATGATTATCATTCCATATTCTTTCCGGCTCATAATCGAGGAAATACTGACTGTTGCTTCCGCAGATAGTATGTTGTAAATCAATGTTTACAACCGTTTCTTTAAGCGGAACAAGTTCATCATCATGCTTTGTTTTTTCAAGAATATCACTTGTGAAGTGAGAAGCATTGAAAAGAAATCCCTTCTCGTTATGGCTGTAAACTTTAAAAGCGGTTCTGCCGTTACTTACTTCACCGAAGATTGAACCGAAGTGAGCGGAATTTTCCATAGGTTTAATATAATGAACAAAATTATTCGTAACGGTATTTTCAAAGCAGTCAAATCTGCAAGCTTTGTGTCTGTCGGGATATGCTTCATTGGGACCGTATCCGAAATAGTTTATATTTTCAAAGCCGTTTTTAAGAATAAATTCAAAACCGAAGCGGGGAAGTTTCGGTGCAAGTTCACGCTTATCGCCTATGAATGAAATATCAATCTTGCCGTTCGAGTAAATCTTATAAACCGTTTTACCTCTTAATACCGGCACAACAGATGCTCCGCCTAAGGACTGTTCAAAAGAAATCTCAATATGATTATCATTTTCGGCAATATCAAAAGAATATGTCTTTTGTATGATATGCTCTATAGATGCACTTTTGCCTTCCTTTACGGTTCCTTCCTGGTTATATCCGTGTGCTTTCCAAAGATTGATTTTTACAGGCTCTGCAAAAATTTCCTCTCCGTTACATACTGCGGAAATAAGTCTGCCGTAGGATTTATCAAAGGAATATGTAACATTATCGCAGAAAATTTTAACATATCTTTTTGTTTCTTCAAATTCGGGAGCCTTTGACGGATAGGATAATTTTAATGCTTCTTTTGAATAAATTATCTGTTCAAATCCGATTTCATAATCTTTCTCAGCCCAAACAGCATCATTTTTTGTATAGCAGAAAATATTAAGATATGTATTTTCGGAAATATTTTTTCCTTCAAAGAGAGTGAAAGATTTTTCTTCTCTCGGTTTGATGTCAGTATCGTAAATATTACCTGATAAAATTTCTTTTCCGTTTTTAACTAATTGCCATTTAAAATAAACGTCGGACAGATCGGTAAAATACTTTTTGTTGAAAATCTTAACTTTTCCCAAACCGCAATCAGTGATTTTAAATTGTTGGTATGCTTTTTTCATTTCATACATACCGGGACGGGGACTTCTGTCAGGGAAAACAAGCCCGTCAATACAACAAATCGAATCATTTGGATAATCCCCGAAATCGCCGCCGTATCTGTAAGCCTTTGTGCCGTCCTCTTTTGTAATTTCAACTGCATGGTCTGTCAATTCCCAAATACATGCACCGAAAAATTCATCATATTTTTCCATTAAATCAATATGAGCGTGAATGTCGCCCGTACTCATGGAGCAAACATATTCGCAGAAGTAAAAAGGTTTCGGAATATTATCCTGTTTAAGATATTCTTCCGTATAGGGAAGCGGTGCGTACATACGGCTTTCCACGTCGGAAATGTCTTTGAAATCTTCACCTTCCGGAACGGCTTTAAATTCCAGATGTGAATTTTCGTAATGAACGATGGCTTTTTCATCCCTTGATTTAATGTATTTACCCATCTTCCTGTGATTTTTTCCGCATCCCGATTCGTTACCTAAAGACCACATAACAACCGAGACGTGGTTTTTATCTCTTTCAAATAGCCGTGCCGCTCTGTCAACGTAAGCATCTTCCCATTCGTCAACGGTTGAAAGCATTGACCAACGCATCCAATCCCATGTATCTCTGTATTCAAATCCCATGCCGTGAGTTTCAATATCCGCTTCGTCAATCACCATAAATCCAAGTCTGTCGCAATAGGTGAGAAAGCGGGGATCATTTGGATAATGTGATGTTCTTATGGCATTACAACTGCATTTTTTCAGAATATATAAATCTTCAAGCATATGCTCTACCGGTGTAGCGTGTCCTAACCCGGGATGAGAGTCATGGCGGTTTATACCGTAAAGTTTAATTTTTTTACCGTTTAGATAAACCACCGCATTTTTAATTTCAAGACGTTTTAATCCGATTTCAAAGGGGATATATTCATCTCCGGAATGTATGATTACGGTATAAAGTTCAGGGTTTTCGGAATTCCAAAGAACAGGTGAATCAATAAAAATTTCTTTATCCGATGTTTTTAAGATTATTTCACCGTCGGGGTTATATACGGTCGCTTCGTATTTTTCATCACATTCAATGTTTAATTTTGCATTTGTAAGATTTTCGGAAACATCCTGTTTAATATAGATATCCTTATTGTGTTTTATATCTCTTTCAAGCAAATAAACTTCTCTGAAAATTCCGGAAAAACGGAAACAGTCCTGGTCCTCAAGATAACTGCCGTCGCACCATTTTACGACCAAAACATCAATTTCATTATTACCGTTTTTGATTATGTCGGTTACATCAAATTCGCTTGTACAATGGCTGACCTGACTGTATCCGACAAATTCTTTATTAACAAAAAGATAGAAGCAGGAGTCAACACCTTCAAAATTAAGATAGTACTTTTTCTTTTTCTTTTCGATATTCAATGTCCTGTTATAAAGTCCGCAGGGATTTTCGTCCGGTACATGGGGCGGATCCAAGGGATAAGGGTATTTCAGATTGCTGTAAAGGGGAACGTCGTATCCTTTGCCTGTATCCACCTGCCAGTTTGAGGGAACATTTTGTTTATCACAAAACGGAAGAAGCAAAAAATCGTCCTCCAAATCCTCAAAACTGTCGTAAAATCTGAAATTCCATTCCCCGCAAAGATTGAAAAAGAACATGGAATTATCTCTTTCACCGACTTTTGCTTTTTCTTCGCTTTCAAAAGGAATATAGTATGCTCTCGGTTTTTCACAACCGATATGTAAATCCTCAAGATTTTTATGGTACGGTTTAAATGTCATTTTTTATCACCTTTTCTGTATATATTATTCAGTCCGAAACTGTCAAAACAGTTATTATTCTCGTTTCCGTTTTCGCCACTCTGTGATACTTCGTCGCAGAGGGTGTACAAATCGTTTAAGGTTTTGATTGAACCGACACGGTTTCTGTATTTTGCCGCTCCGTGAATACCTTTAATATACCACGCCGTATGTTTTCTTGCTTCTCTCATACCGATATATTCGCCTTTGTATTCCGTCAGAAGCGTGATATGTCTTTTCAGAGTTTCCATTCTGTATTGAATGTCCGGCTCATCAGAAACAGTACCGTTTTCCATATATTCATTTATCATTTTAAATACCCAAGGTCTGCCCAAAGCACCTCTGCCCACCATGATATGGTCGCATCCCGTGTATTCATACATAAACTTTGCACTTATTCCGTCTGTAATATCACCGTTTCCGATTACGGGAATATTTACGGATTTTTTCACTTCTTTTATCACATCGAGATTAACAGGAGGAGCATACATCTGCTCTCTCGTTCTGCCATGAACACAAATTGCACTTGCACCGTTATATTCGCAGATTTTTGCAAGTTCGGTTGCATTGATGTTTTCATCGTTCCAGCCTGTTCTCATTTTTACCGTAACGGGAATATCAACCTTTTTGCATACGGCTTTTACGATTTCTCCGGCAAGTTTCGGATTTTTCATAAGGGAAGAACCACCGCCGTTACCCGTAACCTTAGGAGCGGGACAACCCATATTTATATCAATAACATCCGGCTTGTATTTCAAAGCACTTTCTGCGGCTACCGCCATTACATCCGGTTCATTACCGAAAAGTTGAATTGCGGCAGGACGTTCCTTGTCGGAAACAGAAAGAAGTTCAGCTGATTTTCTGTCGCCCATGGAAATGCCTTTTGAACTTGCCAACTCGCCTACGACATAGGAAGCACCGTATTCAACGCATAATTCACGCATGGCTCTGTCGGCAACACCCGCCATGGGTGCAAGACAGGCAAATCCCTTTAATTCCAAGTTTTTAATTTTCATAATCCAACCTCAAAATATAATCTGTTAATATAATAACATAATTTTGAATAAAATTCATCATTTTTTTAAAAATAAAAAAATATGTTTATAAGATTATAAAGATAATAATTTGATAATTTATTTTTTATCTGATTGACATTTGTATGTAAAAAAGTGTATAATATTGTATAAAATTCCGATGGAGCATTATTATGAAATATGATGAAGCAAAAATTAAATCTGCTGAATTAAGAGATTTTTTAAACTATCACAGTAAAAAATATTACGTTGACGATGATCCTCAGATATCGGATTTTGAGTATGATAAGGCATTACGGGATTTGGAGATTATCGAGGCTGATTTTCCGGAGTTGCAAACACCGGATTCTCCCACAGTTCGTGTTGGCGGAATGGCGGATAACCGTTTTGAAAGCGTTGAACATTCAGTTCCTATGGAAAGTTTGCAGGATGCTTTCAGTTTCGGTGAACTCCGTGATTTTGAATCACGTGTTAAGGAAAGCGGAGAAGATGTAACCTTTGTTGTTGAGCCTAAAATTGACGGCTTGTCCGTGTCGCTTGAGTACGTTAACGGCGTTCTTGTCAGAGGTTCCACGAGAGGGGACGGACTTGTGGGCGAAGACGTTACGGCGAATATACGTACAATTAAATCAATCCCGTTAAAGTTAAATGAAAATGTACCTTTCCTTGAAGTCAGAGGTGAGGTTTATATGCCGGGAGAGGTTTTTCTTTCTCTTGTTGAAAAGCAGGAATTGAATGATGAAAAGCCTTTTAAAAATCCGCGTAATGCGGCGGCAGGATCTTTAAGACAGAAAAATTCAAAGGTTGCCGCCGAAAGAAATTTAAGCATTTTTGTATTTAATGTTCAACAGATTGAGGGCAAAGAACTGAACGGTCATAAGGAATCTCTTGATTATCTTAAAAGTCTCGGATTTAAAACCGTTCCGTTTTATAATGAATATAAATCCTTTGATGATGTGCTTAATGAGATTACACGTATCGGTGAAGAAAGGGGCAGTTTGCCTTTTGACATAGACGGAGCGGTAATTAAAGTAAATGATTTTTCAAAGAGAAAAAAACTGGGCAGTACATCTAAATTCCCCAAGTGGGCTATTGCATATAAATATCCTCCGGAGGAGAAGGAAACGAAACTTGTTAATATTGAGGTCAACGTGGGCAGAACGGGAGTTCTTACTCCTGTTGCGGTGCTTGAACCTGTACTTCTTGCAGGCTCCACCGTCAGTCGTGCGACACTTCATAACGAGGATTTTATTAAGGAAAAGAATATTAAAATCGGTGATACCGTTGTTGTGAGAAAAGCAGGGGATATTATTCCCGAAATAGTCAGAGTAGCGGTGCCTTGTGTGGGCGGTTCCGTATTTTCAATGCCGAAAAAATGTCCCTCATGCTCCGAGGATGTTTTCCGTGAAGAGGATGAGGCGGCAATAAGGTGCAATAATCCGAAATGTCCCGCACAACTTTTGAGAAATATTATTCATTTCTGCTCAAGAGATGCCATGGATATCGAAGGTTTCGGTGAGGCGGTTTCCGCCGTTCTTGTTGAAAACAAAATGATAAAAGATGCATCCGATATTTACCGACTTAATCTCGAAATGCTTTTAAGTCTTGACCGTTTTGCGGTAAAATCGGCACAAAATCTGCTAAATGCCATTGAGCAGTCCAAACAGAATGATTTATCAAAACTCATTTTCGCTCTTGGTATCAGACATATCGGGCAAAAGGCAGCAAAACTTATTTCTGTAAGGTTCGGAAATCTGGATACTATCGTAAATCTTACCGAAGCGGAGTTGATGACCATTGACGGTTTCGGAGAGATTATGGCAAAAAGTGTTGTAGAATATTTCAGCCTTGAATCTTCAAAGAAACTTATTGAAGATTTGAAAACTTTGGGATTGAATACTAATTCTTTATCTGAAGTGAAGGACAGACGTTTTGAGGGAATGACTTTTGTTCTGACGGGAACATTACCCACCTACGGCAGAACGGAAGCAACGGAGATTATTGAAAGTTTCGGCGGAAAGGTGTCATCATCCGTGTCAAAGAAAACGTCAATCGTTTTAGCAGGTGAGGAAGCGGGTTCAAAACTTACAAAGGCAGAAAATTTAGGTATAAAAATTATTGACGAAAATGAATTTATATCAATGATAAAATAAAATGAAAGGAATTTAATTATTGTGAAGAAACATTATGATATTGTTGATGTTTTAAAGGGAGTAGCAATAACCAGCGTAATGTTATATCATTCGATTATTGTTTTCCCTGTTAACATCAGAGATAATTATTCAGTTTGTAATTGGATATACTATTTTTTAGGTACGTTTCAAATGCCCTTATTTTTTATGATTTCGGGATTTTTGTATTCCTGCCGTGATTATAAAACTTATATTAAAAAGAGAACATTACGTATTTTGGTTCCTTTTTTAATATTCAGTTTAATAAATATTCCGTTACAGTTTTTCGGGGGTTCTCTTGTTAACGGTGAAATTAATATATCTCAATCTTTAATAGATGTATTCCTTCGGGGCGAGGGATACTGGTTTTTATATGTTCTTTTTATTATTTCTGCAATATTTCCGCTGTTTGAAAAAATTGCCGAAAAAACAAAACTTTTTTTACCCATACTTCTCGTGATACTTATGGTTGCATCTCAGTTTAAACTGACGGATATTTTCAGATTACAGAATGTTGTTCTGGATATGATTTATTTCATTATCGGATATCTGATAAAAATAAATCTTGATGGAATCACCGCCTTTATGAATAAAAGAAAATATACGGCTTTTGCTGTTACAACAATTTTATGGTTAGGATTGTTTAACATAAAATATTTCTTTGATGATAATAAAATTTATTTTATAAAAATCATTGCTGCCGTTTGTGCGTGTTTCAGTATTTTTATTATTTTTAATTATTTTGTAAAAACAAAATCAGTGAATAATATTATGAAAGCCTGCGGTAAATACTCTTTACAGTTTTATATTCAGGACGGATATTATCTGACAATATTACGACTGATTTTTGTCAACATATTGCATTTTTCAAATCCCGCTTTAATCATTATTTCCATATTCATTCCGAGCATGGTTTTAAGTTATATTGTGTCAAGATATATTCTTGATTCCTGTAATCCCTTCCGATTTATTGTGGGAATACCGATGAAAAAGAAAGAGAAAATTCAGTGATAAAAGAGGTCATTTTTTGAAAATATTAACGTCATATCAAATGGGAATTGCGGAGTCAGCCGCCGTTACTGACGGAACGGATTATTCAAGGCTTATGGAAAACGCAGGTTCAGCCTGTGCAAAAGCCATAAGGGATGAATATAATCTTAATGAAAATAACAGAAAAAAAGTTACGGTAATTTGCGGCAGAGGCAATAACGGTGGGGACGGTTACGTTGTTGCAAGAAAACTGTTTGAGGCGGGTTGCCGTGTTGCGATAGTTGTTATCGGCGGTATGCCCACTACCGATCAGGCAAAGGAAATGTTTGAACGTGTGGAAAAAATGCCTATAAATATGGCTTTGTTTGATGCTAACAAAAAGACCGCTCTTGAAGCAATTATGAATACCGATATAATAGTTGAAGCCGTTTTCGGTATCGGTTTGCAAAGAGAGGTAACCGGATTATACGAAGAATTATTCAGATGTATAAACAGTTCACCTGCACAAATTGTCAGCATTGATGTTCCGGGCGGTGTAGAAACCGATTCGGGAAAAATTATGGGTTATTCAGTAAAGGCTGATTTTACTGTTGCAATCTGTTGTGCAAAGCCATGCCATATTTATTCTCCTGGAAAAGAATTGTGCGGTAAAATCAAGGTTGTCAATATCGGAATTACCGATGATGAAATAAATTCAATCGGTGCGGGATATTGTAATTCCGTTGATTTTGATGATATAGCGAATAAAATTATTCCTAGAAAATTTGATGCCAATAAGGGAAATTTCGGTCATGTACTGTCTGTTTGCGGCAGCAGAAATATGCCCGGTGCGGCAGTGTTTGCAGGTAAAGGTGCGGTATTGACAGGAGCGGGGCTTGTAACATGTGCTTTTCCGAAAAGTGCATATCCTGCCGTTGCATCAAAATTGACTTGTCCGCTGATGTTACCATTGAAGGAAAATGAAGAAGGAACATTGTCATCCGAATGTATAGATGATATTCTTGAAAAGGCTGAAAAATGCAATGTGATATTGATTGGATGCGGTCTGGGTAAGAATATTGATACCGCAAAGGTTCTTGTTGAAGTTATAAGAAATGCAAAAGTACCGGTGATAATAGATGCGGACGGAATAAATATAATTTCCTCGAATATAAATGTATTGAAAGCCGCAAATGTGCCAATCATATTAACGCCTCATCCGGGTGAAATGAGCAGATTGACAGGCAAATCAATATCGCAAATTCAATCCGACCGTATTCAGACGGCGGTAAAATTTGCCGAGGAAAATAATGTAACACTTGTCCTCAAAGGAGCAAACACCGTAATAGCCCTACCGAATGAGGAAACGGCATACGTTAATACTACGGGAAATCCGGGTATGGCGAAGGGCGGAAGCGGAGACCTGCTTGCAGGTATGATTGCCGGATTTACAGCCTCGGGAATGAGCGTTGCGGATGCAACATTGAGCGGAGTCTATGTTCACGGAATGGCGGGTGACATAGCCGCTGAAAAGAAGTCCCAAATTGCCATGACACCTTCGGATGTGGCAGATTGTTTGCCTTTTGCGCTTTCGACTTTGGAAAAGAGCAAAATAATGCTCTTGAAGTTGGGGGTTTAATATTGAAAAAAGGATTATACATCACGTTGTTTTTATTGTTGTTTTTGACTTCCTGCGGAGCAAAGACGAAACAACTGTTGTATAATCCTTATTTTTTTGCTGATGCGAAATTTGTATATGACGGTTATGCCGTCAGCGGAAAAATTATAAATGACAAAAACGGAAATTTTACATTTGAAATAAAAAAACCGGATAACTTATCGGGAATAAAGGTTATTCTTTCAAAGGGTGAATGTGTTGTTAAATCTGGAGAGGTAAAAACGGAATTAACAGTTATTGATGATTCAATGATAGGAAAAATAAAAGAGGTATATGAATGTGTATTAAGTAAAAGTACATTTGAAACGGTAAAAAGCGAAACGGAAAACAGTATTGTATGTTGTGAAAAAAATACGGAAATTGAGTTGGACAAAAACAGCGGTCTGCCCTTATCCGTAAAAATCGGGAATAAAAAATTTGAAGGAGTTTTTTATAATCCCGAAAAAATCAATTAGGAGGTGGCATTTTGCCCAGTGTATATTTAAGCCCGTCAACGCAGGAATTTAATACATATTTTTCCGGAGGCAGTGAAGAGTATTATATGAATCTTCTTGCGGATTATGTTGAAGATTATTTAATCGAAAAGGGGATAGATGTTGTCAGAAATGACAGGAATAAACCGTTGGCAGATGCGATAAATGAGTCAAACAGCGGAAATTATGATTTGCATCTTGCACTTCATTCAAATTCATCTCCGCCTGAATTCGGAGGAAGACTTCAAGGACCTGATATTTATTATTATCCCGGTTCAGAGAAAGGGAAAATGTTTGCGGATATACTTGAAAAAAATATTAAAACAATTTATCCTAACTCACGCCTTGTAAACACTTTACCATCCACGGAACTTGGTGAAATTAGACTTACAAAAGCCCCCGCCGTACTCATTGAAACAGCGTATCACGATAACCCTGCCGATGAAGCCTGGATAAAAAATAATCTCCCCCTGATAGGAAAAGTAATAGCCGATTCCGTGGAGGAGTATTTGAATATGTAACAAATATTCTGTCATAATTTTATTTTAATAAAGTGATGCAAAAAACCTCCCTGTATTTTCAAAAAAGGGAGGCTTATTTTTTACACTTTATTCAATTATTTTTTCCCGTATGATTAGGAACATCAAATCCTTTTGAGGTAAGGAGTTTATAAATTTTATCTGCCGGATTAAGAAGTTTGCTGACAGACATATCATGATTGAGAGTGTCAATTATGTATGAAATATATTTTGAAAGGTCAACCTCAACATACCATTCTCTTGATTTCAATTCGGGAGTTCTGTAAATCGTATTAGTTGTGAATATTTTGTTGAAAAGACCTTCCTTATACGCTTTATCAAAGGCATCAAGTCCTTCACAGAAAAGGCCGAAGCTTGTACAGATGAAAATTCTGTTGGCTTTAAGACCTTTAAGTTTTTTTGCAACTTCAATCATTGATTCGCCGGAGGAAATCATATCGTCAACAATAATTACATCTTTGCCTTCAACATTATCACCGAGAAATTCATGTGCAATAATCGGGTTTCTGCCGTTTACGACTTTTGAATAATCTCTGCGTTTATAAAACATACCCAGTTCAACACCGAGAACGGTGGAATAGTAAATGCATCGGGACATTCCGCCTTCATCGGGAGAGATTATCATAAGATGATCCTTATCGCATTTAAAATCGGGAACGTTTTTAACAAGAGCCTTTATCATCTGATACGCAGGCTGAATATTTTCAAATCCGTGGAGGGGAATTGCATTCTGAACTCTTGCATCGTGGGCATCAAATGTGATTATATTATCAACACCCATTCCGTTGCAAAGTTCCTGTAAAGCGATTGCACAGTCGAGAGATTCTCTTGAAGAACGCTTATGCTGTCTGCCTTCATAAAGCATTGGCATAATAACCGTAATTCTTCTTGCTTTTCCCTCAATGGCACTGATAGCTCTTTTCAGGTTTGCGTAATGTTCATCGGGACTCATGGGGATATTTCTGCCGTACATTTTATATTCAACTCCGTAGTTGAACATATCACATACGATAAAAATGTCAAATCCTCTGACCGTTTCCGAAAGAGTTGCTTTTCCTTCACCTGAACCGAAACGGGGGAAAGTGAGATTCATTATATATGTATCTCTCTGATATCCTGTGAAAGCGATGGTGGATTTATGTTCGCTTTCACGTTCCGTTCTCCATTTAACGATCCAGTTGTCAATTTTATTTGCGAGTTCTTCGCATCCGGGTAAGGCAACTATTCCCAACTGTCCCACAGGTATTGATGTAAAATCTTCATTTAAGTCCGGCATTTTTGTAATTCCTCCACATTTAGTATTTTGAATTTTTACTTGTACATATATTGTACTATTCTTTATTTAATTTGAAAAGAGCAAATTAAAAATTTGTCGAAAAAAAAGTTAAAGAAAAATTAAAACTTTTTGTACAAAACCACAAAATTTTAAATTCTTCCCACATAATCACGGTCCACGGTGATGACACATTTACTGTTTAAGTCTTTTTCTCTGATTTTTTGACTGATAACATCAACCACTTCGTTTTCGGTGATTTTTAATGAGAAAGGTAATACAACGTCAAATATATAAATCGTATGACTTGGTGCGGTAACAATTCTGAAATCGTGCATATCAATCAAGGGACTTATATTTTTAATAACTTCTTTCGCTATTTCTTTTTTTGAATTGACAACTTCATTATCCGTTTCAACAGGATCTGTATGTGCTACGATTTCAACTCCGTATTCTTTTTTTAATTTGATTTCAATATCATCCATTATCTCATGGATTTCAAGAACATTTCCGTCAGCAGGCACTTCAACGTGAACACTTCCGAAAATTCTTGTTGAACCGTAATTGTGAATAATCAAATCATGAACACCTAAAACCATATCATATTCCGTAATGGCATTTTTTATATTATTCACAAGTTCCGGTTCGGGGGGCAGACCGATCAAAGGGTCAATGGTTTCTTTGACGATTTTAATCCCGGCAATAATAATGATTACGGCTACGATACAACCTAAATAAGCATCAATATTGATACCGAAATAATGTGCAAGGAGCATTGAAATAATTGTAACCAAAGTTGCCGCACAGTCGCTGATACTGTCCGCAACAACCGCACTTAATGAGGCTGAATTTATCTTTTTACCGATTTTCCTGTTAAAATATGCAAGCCATATTTTTCCCAAAATAGAAAGAGTCAGAGCGATTATTGCCCAAATGCTGAAAATGATTTCCGTAGGATTTATAATCCTTTCAACGGATGATTTTAATAATTCCACTCCGAAAATCAGAACGATGAAGGAAACTATCAATCCGGAAATGTATTCAATTCTTCCGTGCCCGAAGGGGTGGTCATAATCCGCAGGTTTACCGGATAATTTAAAACCGATAAGCGATATCACGGATGAACCTGCATCGGAAAAGTTATTTACCGCATCAGCCGTTACGGAAATACTTCCCGAAAAAGTACCTATTATCAGTTTAGCGGTTGCAAGCAATGCGTTTAAAACTATTCCCACATATCCGCTTAATGTTCCGTAACTTTTCCTTACTTCTTTGTTTTTTATATTGTCTTTATCTTTAATAAAAAGTTTGAAAAGTAATTCAGACATCAGATTTTCCGCCTTTACATAGTTTTTTATATATATTGTACTCCAACTTTCAAAAAGATACAAGTATTTTCTTGACTTAGTTTTAAGTATGGTATATAATTACATTATTATTATGATTTTACTTATTAAAAGGGGATTTATATCAATGAAATGGACAGGCCTTAACGAATTGAGAGAAAAATACTTGACTTTCTTTGAAGGAAAAGGTCATCTTCGCTTACCTTCTTTTTCATTAGTACCTGACGGAGATAAAAGTTTGCTTTTGATAAATTCCGGTATGGCACCGATGAAAAAATATTTCACGGGTGAGGTTACTCCTCCCAGAAACCGTGTTACAACTTGCCAGAAATGTATTCGTACTCCGGATATTGAACGTGTCGGAAAAACCGCACGTCACGGAACATATTTTGAAATGCTGGGAAATTTCTCTTTCGGAGATTATTTCAAAAATGAGGCTACCGCATGGGCATGGGAATTTTTCACAAAGGTTCTTGAAATGCCGGAGGATAAGCTTTATTGCAGTATTTATGAAGACGATGATGAAGCCTTTGAAATCTGGACGAAAAAAGTCGGAGTTGATCCGAGCCATATCAAAAGATTAGGTAAAGAAGATAACTTCTGGGAGCACGGTGCAGGTCCCTGCGGTCCCTGTTCGGAGATTTATTTTGACCGTGGTGAAAAATACGGTTGCGGTTCACCCGATTGCGGTGTAGGTTGCGATTGCGACAGATTTACAGAGGTTTGGAATCTTGTTTTCACTCAATTTTCCAATGACGGAAACGGTAATTATTCTAAACTTGAACATTGTAATATTGATACCGGTATGGGACTTGAAAGACTTGCCTGTGTTATGCAGGGTGTTGATAATCTTTTCGAGGTTGATACCGTTCAGAATATTATGAAGCATGTTATGAAAATTGCCGGTATTAACTATCATGAAGATGAAAGTTCCGACGTTTCATTAAGAGTTATCACCGACCATATCCGTTCAACTACATTTATGATCGGAGACGGCGTAATGCCTTCCAATGAGGGTAAGGGTTACGTTTTACGCAGATTGTTAAGACGTGCCGCAAGACACGGAAAACTTATCGGCATTAACCGTCCTTTCCTTTCCGAGGTTTGCGATACCGTAATTAACGAAAACCTTACCGCGTATCCCAATCTTGCCGAGAAGCGTGAGTTTATAACGAAGATTATCAGGATTGAGGAAGAAAATTTTGATAAAACCATTGATTCGGGAATTCAACTTCTTTCCGATATGATTGAATCATCCTCTTCAAAGGTATTAAGCGGTGAAGATGCATTTAAACTTTCCGATACATACGGATTTCCCATTGACCTTACAAAGGAAATACTTGAGGAAAAGGGAATGACCGTTGATGAGGACGAGTTTAACCGCCTTGTTCAGGAACAGAGAAAGCGTTCACGTGATGCCCGTAAGGATGCCGGTGCCGAAGCGTGGAAAGACAGCGGTGTTGTTACAAAAGATATAGAAAAAACTGATTTTTGCGGATATGAACTTTTTGAAAATGATGCTGAAATCGTTGCATTGATTTCAAATGGTGAACGTAAAGATTTTATCGAAAACGGTGAAGATGCAATTCTTGTACTTGACAGAACTTCCTTCTATGCCGAAAGCGGCGGACAGGTTGGCGATATCGGTACGGTTTCTGTCGGAGATACTGTTTTTGAAGTCGTTAATACTACCAAAACTCATGACGGAGTTTTCCTTCATTCCGGTTCTGTTGTAAGCGGTGAAGGTCTTAAACTCGGTGATAAGGTACATGCTGAAGTTAATAAAGAAATCAGACTTTCTACAATGAGAAACCATACTGCGGCACATCTTTTACAAGCCGCACTGAGAAAAGTTCTCGGTACACATGTTGAACAGGCAGGTCAGCTTGTTAACAGTTCTAATGTACGTTTCGACTTCTCACATTTCTCCGCTCTTACCGATGATGAAATCAAAGAGGTTGAAAGCATTGTAAATGAAGAAATCCTTTCTGCCGCAGAAGTTACCATGAAAGAAATGAAAATCGAAGATGCCAAAAAACTTGGTGCTATGGCATTATTCGGTGAAAAATACGGTGATATAGTCCGTGTTGTGGATGCAGGCGGATATTCCACCGAACTTTGCGGCGGTACTCATGTTTCAAATACGGGTAATTTAGGACTTTTCAAGATTATCAGCGAGTCCTCCGTTGCGGCGGGAATAAGACGTATTGAAGCGGTTACCGGAACCGGCGTTATCGCTTATATTCAGAATAATAAGAATATGATTGATTCAACCGCAAAGGTGTTGAAAGTTGCAAATGTAAACGACCTTGAACACAGGGCTGAAAATATTGTTGCGGAAATTAAGGAGAAAGACAGAGAAATCGAAAGACTTTCCGCATCTCTTTCCGCAATTAAAGCAAAGAGCCTTGTTGACGGTGCGGTTGATGTCAACGGAGTAAAACTTATTACTTCCGTTGTAAGTGATATGACTGTTGATGAAATCCGTTCAATGTGTGAAGCCGCTAAGGATACGGATGAAAACGCAGTTGTGGTTATTGCCGGCATCAATAATCAGAAGGGTAATATCAATTTTGCAGTTGCCTGTGCTTCCGGTGCGGTTAAACTGGGAGTAAAAGCAGGAGACGTTGTACGTGAAGTTGCGGCAGTTGCCGGCGGTTCGGGCGGAGGCCGTCCGGATTTTGCAATGGCAGGCGGTAAAGATATTTCGAAGGCAGATGCAGCAATATCTGCCGCAAAAGGCATAATTGAAAGCAAAATCAAATAAGGAGGTTTATTTATGGATTGTCTTTTTTGTAAGATAATTAACGGTGAAATTCCTTCAAAAAAAGCTTATGAAGATGATACTGTTCTTGCATTTTATGACATTGAACCGCAAGCACCTGTTCATATTTTGATTATTCCTAAGGAACATATCACTTCATGTGCGGATATTACACCGGATAACAGCGGTGTTATATCACATATTTACGAGGTAGCCGCACAGTTGGCAAAAGAAAATAATTTAACCGACGGTTTCCGTATTGTATCAAATACCGGCGACAGTGCCGGACAAACTGTGAAACATTTACATTTTCATTTATTAGGTGGAAGAGATTTTACATGGCCTCCGGGTTGATTGGGTGAGAATAAATGATCAAAAGACCGCTTGCGATGATTGGAGCAGTATTTTTTCTGTCTGTTTTGACTTTTGTTGAATTCGGATTTGAAAAAGCACCGTATATTATTCTGACGTTGCTTGTTGCGGTCTTTTTCCTTTGCATTAAAAGAAAACTTATTACCGTTTTACCTTTGATTATTGCAACTGTTGTTTGTTCCTGTCTTTGTTTTCATTCCGCAAATAATAATTTTACTTATGTTTCAAAAACATTTGACGGAGTAAAAGCAAAAGTCAGCGGAAAAATACTTGACTATTCCGCCGATAAATCCGGTAATGCAAGAATTGTTATACAGACAGATAAAATAAATAAGGATAAAATCAAAACAAAGATATTTTTTTATACTGATGATAAAGCAGATTTTGATTTTTATAAAAAGGTTTCTTTTAATGCGGAACTTACCGGGGTTGAATCAATGACAGGGGATATATACAGATGCTATAAATCAGAGTCTATTCCTCTTACAGCCGATGTTAAAAACAGCATTACCGTTTCAGGTTATGAAAACAAACCTTTTATGTACTACATAAAAAGTTTCCGTCAAAGGCTTACATCTGAAATATATAATTATATTGATGATGATTATAACGGTTTGATTATCGCAATGCTTTTAGGAGATAAAGTTTATCTTGACGATAATCTTAAAAATTCATTTTCAATTTGTGGTGTATCACATATTTTTGCGGTTTCCGGAGTACATACATATATTTGGGGTAGTTTTATTTTCGGCTTTTTCTCCTTGTTTTTGAGCAAAAGAAAATCTTCAATATTTTCAATAATATTTATATCTCTGTTTATGGCAATAACGGGTTTTTCATCCTCAGTTGTACGTGCAGGGATAATGATGATAATAGTTTTTATCGCAAGGCTGACAAATAATATATCGGATTCTTTTAACAATTTAGGTATTGCAGCATTATTCATTGCTTTATTTGAACCTTTGATGCTTTATAATATCGGAACGGTTTTATCTTTTGCATCGGTATTCAGTATAATTACTTTAAATAATTATATTTTTAACAATGTAAACAATTACATTTCCTCAAGGTTAAAACATAAATATTCAAAGATAATTCTGCCTGTTATATCCACCGTTTTTTCTACAATCAGTGCGAGTCTTATAATGTTTCCGCTTTCGGTTTTTTATTCGATGAAATTTTCATTTCTCTCAATAATAGCAAATCTGTTTATTTCCGACTTATCTGCATTTATTATGATTTTCGGCGGTTTAGGTGCGGTGGCTTCCACGGTAGGATTTTTGAAATCACCCGGTAATTTATTGCTTTTTGTTTCGGGTTATTTATCAAAATTCTGCAGAAATTTAGTAAATAAACTTGCATATCATTCCGGTCTTTATGTCAGTGTAACAAATTTTGCTACTGTTTTGTTTGTACTGTCAATAATTGCTATTCTTTACATTTATCTGTTTAACACAAAACACTACGGGACAAGACTTCGCCTGTTATCTTTGTCTATGACTGCGGCATTTCTGTTTTCCTTTTTTACCGGTATGCTTTATTCGAGAAACACGGTAAATATTTCTGTTATTAACGTGGGGAACGGAATGTGTACGGCGTTGAGTTATGATTCTCATGCTGTTTTGATTGGTTGCGGAGGGAGCAGTTTCGCTTATGAAAATATTTCAACTCATTTGAACAGATATAATATAAAAGTAATTGATTTTATTTATGTTCCGTCAAAAGAAAAATATAATAACTGCCTATGTAAATTGTGCGATGAATTTGATGTTAATTATATCGGAACAAATTCTGACGAAATTGACGCAAACTGCGATAATATTACTGTGTCTGATTACTTTGAAATAAAAGTTTTTGACGGTATTTCAAAAATAAATATTTATTCCGATATAAAATATAACTATT
The DNA here is from genome assembly GCA_045643165.1 of Acutalibacteraceae bacterium. Classification (GTDB taxonomy): domain Bacteria; phylum Bacillota; class Clostridia; order Oscillospirales; family Acutalibacteraceae; genus SIG575. Next base: position 18,161 of record JAZUKF010000024.1, read on the forward strand.
GTTTTCTGAATGTTAAGGATAAGGATTTTCTGATTTCATTATACGGAAAATTAGATTATGACATTTTACCTCAATACTATCGGTCCTTTGATTATTATATTACTTCATATTTACCCGTTCCGAATTTAGATTTAAGGTGTGTAAAAAATTATATTGTTTCATCGAAAAAATGCGATACCGTTCCTGAAAATGTGAAAAAATATTATATTACAAATAACGGAAGTTACTCCAAAACTATATTTTTACCGGGAGAAGATTAAAATGGTTATTGACGAAATGACAATAAAAAAACAAATACGTGAATTAAACTTTTCAAATTTATATCTTATTTGCGGTAACGAGCCGTATTTGAAGCAGTATTATTCCGATAAAATTTGCGAAAAAGCCGTACAAAAAGATTTTGCGGATTTTAATTTTCATATTTTCGACGGTGAAAAATCAACTTTAAAGGAGATTTCCGATTGCATAGATGCTCTGCCTATGATGGATGAAAGAACTTGTGTGGTTGTTAAAGATATGCCGCTTGACAAAATGGGTGAATCTCAAAAGAAAGATTTGGAAACCATTATTTCCGATATTCCCGATACAACGGTTGCGGTTTTCCTTCTGCAAAATATAAGTTTTGACGGTAAAAAAGATCCGAAATGGGAAAAGGTGATGAATCTTTTTTCAAAGTACGGCGACGTTGTTTTATTAAACAAAAAAACATTGTCGGATTTATGCAAACTTGTAATGAGCGGTGCGGAGAAAAGGAACTCAAAAATATCAAGACAATGTGCCGAGTATTTTATAAATACCGTCGGCGATGACATGAATAACCTTCTTAATGAACTTGAAAAACTTTGTTATTACTGTAACGGAAAAGAGATAGATAAACAGGCGATTGATGAAATTGCCGTTAAATCCGTCAGCGCGAGAATATTTGATTTGACAAATGAACTTTTATCTGGAAGACACGAAAAAGCATTTTCCATTCTTAATTCACTCATTTCCATGAAGGAAGAACCTATTGTTATCAACAGTCAACTAATCAGTGCCTACGTTGATATGTACAGGGTGAAAATTTTCACCGCCGCAGGTCATAAAAGCGAAGATGTGGGTGATTATTATAATTACAGAAACCGTTCCTTTGTTTTGAGAAATGCCAATCAGAATGCATCAAAAATATCTGCCGAGCAGTTAAGAAGATGCCTTGATATTCTTGCTGATTCTGATGAAAAATTAAAAAGCACTTCCGTAAATAAGCAGATTATCCTTGAAGAAACTTTAATCAGGCTTATGCTTTGTGCCAACGGAGAAAAGGTCAGAATATAATGGAAATGATTAAAATTAAAGAAGCGGTTATCGTTGAAGGAAAGTATGATAAAATCAAACTTTCAAAAATTATAGATGCACCGATTATCACAACAGAGGGTTTCGGTATTTTTAACGATAAAGAAAAACAGAATTTTATCAGGAAACTTGCTGAAACGAGAGGACTTGTTGTCCTTACAGACAGCGATTCGGCAGGATTTTTAATAAGGAAATTTCTCGGCGGAAGCATTAAAAAGGAATATATTAAAAATGTCTATATTCCCGAAATTGCAGGAAAAGAAAAGCGTAAGGAAAACTATTCCGCAGAGGGAATATTAGGCGTAGAGGGTATCCCGATGGAAGTTCTTGTTGACTGTTTAAGTAAAGCGGGAGTAATCTGTGAAAATGAAAATCCGGTTGATAATAAACGGAGAGTTACAAAAACAGATTTATTTACTGACGGCTTTTTCGGAACTCCCGACTGCACCGAAAAGAGAAGTATTCTTTTGAAAAAACTGTCCTTGCCGCAAAAACTGTCAACAAATTCTCTCGTTGAGATGATAAATATTTTTATGACGTATGATGAATACCGTTTAATCGTTAAAGAAATTGAAGGTGAATTAAAATGAGAATAGGGCACGGATATGATGTTCATAAACTTGTTGAAAACAGGAAACTGATTTTAGGCGGAGTTGATATACCATTTGAAAAGGGTTTGCTCGGTCATTCCGATGCTGATGTTTTGCTTCATGCAATTTCCGATGCGGTTCTCGGAGCGGCGGCACTTGGCGATATCGGAAAACTTTTCCCGGATAATGATGATAAATTTCTGAATGCGGACAGTCTTGCTTTGTTAAATGATGTTGTTAATTTCCTTTATGAAAACGGGTATAAAATCATAAATATTGATTCAACCGTTATTTGTCAAAAGCCAAAACTTTCCCCCTATATTCAGCAGATGAGGGAGAATATAGCAAAGGCTTGCAGAATTGATGTTTGTGATGTCAGTGTTAAAGCCACAACCGAGGAAAAACTCGGCTTTACGGGAAGCGGGGAGGGAATTTCCGCACACGCTGTTACGCTTATCGAAAGAATAAATCCCGTTATAAAAAGCGTATAATGGACAAAACTCACCGCATTTCATAGTATAGATTGAGAAATCTATGAAATGAGGTGATTTTTTGTTTTTTATTAAAGTAAATTCAGTAACCCATGCCATGAAGGGCAGAAATGTCCTTTCATCAAACGGGATAAAAGCAAATATCAAACGATTGAATGAAGCAAATTCTAAAGAAGGCTGCGGATATGTTATTCTTGTGAATAACGAGCCGGAAAAAGCCGTTTCTTTATTAAAAAATAATTTTATAAAAGTCATAAGTTTCGGGGAATACGGTGGTATCTGATGATTTATCTTGATAACAGTGCCACCACTTATCCGAAACCGAAAAGCGTAATTCAATCTTTATGCAGTTCTCCCGTCTTTTTCGGTGCAAACCCCGGACGTGGCGGGTATGAAATGAGTTATAAAACCGCTGATGAAATTTTTAAGGTCAGAAGTAAAGTAAAAGAAATGTTTAATGCCGATAGTGAGGAAAATGTTATTTTTACCGTGAATTGTACCCATGCTTTAAATATGGCAATAAAAGGACTTGCAAAGAACGGCGGTCACGGGATTACCTCTTGCCTTGAACACAATTCGGTTATCAGACCGCTTACTAAATTGAAAAAAACACACAACTTTTCTTTTGATATCATTCAGCCGGAGTATGACAACGAAATAACCGTAAAACGGTTTGAAAGGAAAATAAGACGTAATACGGATTTTATCGTCTGTAATTATGCTTCAAATGTTTTCGGTGATATTTTGCCTATACGGAAGTTGGGAGAACTTGCGAAAAAATATTCAATACCTCTTATCGTTGACGGTGCTCAGGCGGCGGGAGTTATAGATATTGATGTTAAACGTGATAACATTTCCTGCCTGTGTCTGCCCGGTCATAAGGGCCTGTACGGTCCTGCCGGGACGGGTATTCTTGTATTAAATAATGATTGTATTCCCGATACTGTTATTGAAGGCGGTACGGGAAGTGAATCGAAAAATCTTGATCAGCCGGATTTTATACCCGACAGATTTGAAAGCGGAACTTTGAACACATCCGGAATTATTTCGTTGGGTAAAGGTATTGATTTTGTCAACGACAGGGGAATAAAAAAAATAAGGAACCATGAAAATAAACTGATTTCATATTTTTTTGATGAAATAAATTACAGTGATAAAATAATAAGTTATAATAATTTTAATCAAAATAAATATGTTCCCATCGCTTCTTTTAACGTAAAAGGTTTGGGAAGTGAAGAATGTGCCGCAAGGTTAGGGGAGATGAATATTGCCGTCAGAGGCGGTTTTCACTGTAATCCTCTGGCACATAAATTTTATAACACATACGATACCGGAACGGTCAGAGTTTCTTTGTCGGTTTTTAACGAAAAAGAAGATATAGATTTTTTATTAAATTGTCTAATAAAAATTGCCAAATCCGTAAATGTGTGATATAATTATAAAGGTTATGTTTATTTAAACTAATTTTTCGGAGAAAGGGAGCAAATCAGATTAAAACTGATTGCTTAATAATAAAAATGTACAGACAAAACATTATTGAATTTTTCTCGAAATTATCAAATGTTATATCTTCATTTGGTTTTATTGATTTACTTGATATCATACTCGTTGCATTTGTAATTTATCAGGTAATTAAATTTTTAAGAGAAACAAGAGCATTTCAGCTTGTGAAAGGTTTGCTCCTTGTACTTGTACTTTATTTTGCTATTAAACTTTTTAATATGCAGGCAAGTTCATATATTTTTGAAACACTTTTCAGTAATATATTCTTTGTGCTTGTTATTCTTTTTCAGCCGGAAATCAGACACACTCTTGAAAGTGCCGGCAGAAGCGGGTTTAAAAAGTTTTCATCCATAGGCGGAAAAAATGAAGAAAAGAACAGGGCTAAATCCGTTGAAAGGATGATAGAACAGTTTGTGCTTTCCGCAACGGATATGAGTGAGAAGAAAATCGGTTCTCTGACTGTTTTTGAAAGGAATACACTTCTCGGCGATTTTATAAAAACCGGTACGGTTATTGATGCCGCCGCAAGTGAGCAAATGTTTTCAAATGTATTCTACCCGAAAGCACCTTTGCATGACGGTGCCGCCATTGTGCGTGACGGAAGAATTTATGCCGCCGGCTGTATCTTGCCGTTGACGGAAAACAATAATGTCAGTAAGGAACTCGGCACAAGACACAGAGCGGCAATCGGTATGAGCGAACAATGCGATGCGTTGATTGTCGTTACATCGGAGGAAACAGGTGTTATTTCCGTTGTGGAGAAAGGTAATATCAGAAGGAACCTTACCGCAGATGAATTGAGAGAAAGTTTGAAAAATTCATTGGAAAATAATATTATAGGCAAAAGAAACGATGACCGCCCGACATTTTGGCAGGAATTAAAGGGAAGATGGGGGGACAGTAAAAATGAGCAGAAATAAATCCGGAAAATCTTTTCTTTCAACAGGACTTCATAATCTTTTTTATAACAATAAATATCTTTTGATTTTTTCTGTTATTGCCGCAATAGTGATATGGATTGCGGTGGTTATGAGGTTCAGCCCCGAATCCACTTATATTATCAAGGATGTCCCGGTTACGATTGATATAAAAGGAACAACTGCGGAAAAACTTGATTTGCATCCCTTTACCGAAACGGATTATAAAGTGGATGTTACCATAAAGGGTAAAAGATACGCTATTAAAACATCTGAAATAAGTGCGGATAATTTTGTTGTTTCCGCTAATTTGAATTATGTGGATTCCGTCGGACTTCACACTTTACAGCTTGTAGGTCAACCGAAAAATAAAAATGCCGATTATGAAATTTCTCAGTTATCCATTGACAGAGTTGATGTTTATTTTGACGCATATAAAGAAGTTGAGGTCGATTTGAAAACTCAGGAGTTTGATGAGTCCCTTGTTTCCGACGGATATTTGTGCGACGGCTTTGTGGCTTCGGAAAACAGTATCACCCTGTGCGGTGCTTCAACTCAGATAAATAAACTTGATAAAGATAAAGTCTATGCGGTATGTTCGGAAAAATTAAGCGGAAAAATTGATAAAACAACTCAGTTCGATGCTTTGATTTCCTTCGTTGATTTATACGGAAATCCTCTTAATTATGTTTCCGTAAAGGATAATAAACAAATTGTTTTAACGGCTCCCATATTGAAAATTGAGGAATTTGCTACGGGCATCGAATTTAAAAATATGCCTGCAAATTACGATAATTATATTGAGAGTATTGTCTGCTCTCCGTCAACTGTGAAAATCGGTGCTGCCGAGGACGTAATTTCC
>JAZUKF010000025.1:0-6980 GCA_045643165.1 Acutalibacteraceae bacterium
GTAAACATATTTTTTCAGCAAGTAAATATCTTAATGAAAGTTGTGTTAAATTTCGCCTCCCTTGTGTAAAGGGAGATGGCAAAGCTTGCTTTGACGGAGGGATTGTAATATTTAAATATAATAATTTTGTTTTAAATTATATTCCCGGAACGGTCAAGACCGTTCTCTACAATGTTTGATAAAAATTATAAATTTTGCGTAGGGCAGGTGCTTGCTCCTGCCGTTCAGACAGCAGATAACAGATGACAGACGAATAGATTTTTGCAATTTTCGGTTCTGCTCAATCCCGTAGGGGACGGCACCTTCGACGTCCCGTAAAATATAATTTATACCGAAATAAATCAAATATTAAATTCAAAAAAAAGATGGTTATAAAAAAACTTTTATATAACCGTCTTTTAATAATATATTTTAGTTTGCTTTAAAAGGCACAGCCTCTATTTTTTACACCCTTGTCATTATATCCGCAAATTCTTCGCTGATATATTTCTGGGTGTTAATTCCCATGGAGTTCGTTTCGTGATAATGGCTTCTGTCATATTTATCTCTTGTGGAATTAAGGTACGGCTGTGTGGGATGAAGAATGAAATCATTCACCGGAACCACATATCCCGTCATATCGTTTGACACACCGAAAACAATAAGCTCGTCATCATTTGCGATTTTTGCAAGGGGAGTCGGATTTGCCTCCGGACCTTTGCCTGTTGCACTGACTTCTGCGGAAATATAATCACCGTAAACCGTGGGAGTGAAACTTTCGCCGGGGAGCATAAGGATTTGCTGATTACCGATTTTTATGTAAGTCATTTCGGATTTTAATGCCAAACCGAGTTCACTTCTGCTGTCGGGATAACAGTCCGTGCTCATCGTTTTCCTTATTGCAAGGAATGTCAAAACATTGTTATCTATGGGCAGATAGAAAGGCTGGTTGAGAATTTCGATTTCCGGTTTAAGTTCAACCTCGTTTTCTATTGATAAAGCACCGTCAGCAATGACTTTACCCTGTAATTTTATATTTTCAACCGCATCATCACTGCAAAAATCCGCCATATCAAGACCGCCGATCGCACCGTTACCGTAAACAACATTTGCACCGGACTTTTCTTTAATGATTTCCCTCATATAATACGGATATTCGCCGCTTAACATTCTGTTGGAACCGCCGAGTGAATTGGGATGACCTGCAAAATTAAGCAACCAAGTTTCTTCTCCGCCGTTGTCGGGGATAAATCTGAATCTTGAAAGTGTGTCGTGCATTTCGCCCATGGGACGTTTTGCAAATTGGGCATCCGTAAGATTTTTCTTACCTAAAAACAGTTTGCCTGACGTTCTGTTTTCGTAAGCATCTTTACAGGCTTTGCAAATCTTATCAAAAAGCATATTCATATAATCGGGATCTTTACCGTCTGCGGGAATACTTAAAAACGGTTTTCCCCAATATCCGATCGTATCAATACCGGAATGACTGTGAGTGGCGGTGATGTTGATGAATTGACAGCCCGTTTTTTTACAGAAATCCCTTAATTTATGTCTGATAGCGGAAACCTCAACTCTTGTAAGACCGATAATGTCCGCACTAACCCAAATGAAGCCCTTATCTTCTGTACCCAGCCACATTGCGTGAACGTAAACGGGAGTGAGAACACCCTCCATAACGTGTCCGGAACCGTGTCCTGCGATATAATAAGTTTTTCCGCTGTTCATATCGGGCATGATTTCTTCCCTTGAGAAGCCGGCATAATACTTTTCACCGGTAATAAATACGGGATTTTGTTTTGCAATTTCGGGCTGAACTGTGTTTTTTGCAATTTTTTTACCGTAGTTTTTAGTGATTTTAATAATTGCCTTTGAAGCAAGATCCATTATATCCATATAATCCACTCCTACAAAATTTGATATATTATATCATTTTTTCATATCTAAAATAAAAATTTTTTGTTAATAATTTAATATAGCGGTTTTCAATACTTCAACTGACAGGGGAATACCTAAATCACCGCTGTTGATAGAAATGCTGTAATTTCTTGAATCGCCCCAGTTTTGTGTTCCGTAAAATTGGTTATGTTTAATTCTTGCTTTATCGTTTTTTCTGACTGTTTCGGCAATTTTATCGGGGCTGATACCGTGATTTTTAATAACATGCTCACATCTTTTTTCAAAATCGGAACAGATAAAAACATTGAAACAATTAAAATCATTTTTCAAAATATAGTCCGCACATCTGCCCACAATAACGCAGGAACCCTGTTTGGCAATATCTTTGATTACTTTACTTTCCGCCTGAAAAACCTGGTCTGATAAAGAAAGTCCGTAGTTTGTAACGGCATTTCCGAACATATATCCGTTTGTTGCAAGGTTGAAAAGCAGACTGTTTGTAATTTTCTGTTCTTCTTTTTCAATAAATTCCGGACAAAATCCCGTATTCTTTGCAGCCATATCAATAATTTCTTTATCATAAAAAGGAATACCCAGTTCGGCGGCAAGCAGTTCTCCGATTTCTTTTCCTCCGCTGCCGTATTCACGGCTGATGGTGATAATCAAATTATTTTTCAAACTAATCAGTCCTTTCTGTGTTTTTTTTAATTGTAACATATTTTTGTTTATTTTCAAAGAGTTTTTAATAAAAATTATTTTTCCTATTGAAAAAAATTAACTATAATGATATAATCTTTACGTTTGGAGGTAGTTATTATGAAAAACAAAATTATTGCAGTTTTATTAACGGTACTTATCTTTTCTTCAACGGTAATTTGTGCAGGTGCAACTTATCAGGATGAAGAATTGAAGTTCAACAGTTCGGGTAAATTTAAAATTATGGTTCTCTCCGACGTTCAGGACGATTATCCCGTAAACGAGGACACAATGGCTTTTATTGATGAAGCACTTGAAGCGGAACAGCCCGATCTTGTTGTGTTTAACGGTGATAATATCGTTACAAGCGATACAAGGGCTTACGGACAGCTTTTGAAACCTCTCGTAAACAGAAATGTTAAATTTACATTTGTTTTCGGTAACCATGATGATGAATCTTCCGTTTTGACAAAAGAGGAAATTCTTGCCGAATTCCAAAAATATGAAGGCTGTGTTGCCTATGATGCCGTGCCTGAACTTCACGGATGTGCAACTCACAATCTTCCCATTAAAAGTTCCGACGGCAAAAAGGTTGCATTCAACCTCTGGCTTTTTGACAGCGGAGATTATTCTGTATATCAAAACGGCGAAAGAGGATACGACTGTGTTCGTTATGACCAGATAAAATGGTATGAGGAAGTAAGTAAAACTCTTGAAAAAGAAAACGGCGGTCTTGTTCCGTCCATCGCTTTCCAGCATATCATACCCATTGAGCCTGTTAAAAATATTTATTTTGAATTTCCTTTTTCAATAAATAAAATCACGTTTGATTTTAATGACGGTTCACATTATCTGATGTTGCCGAAATTCTCAAAAATAAAGGAAGGATTTATTCTCGAACATTGTTGTCCTTCCATGGATAATGAAGGTCAATGGGCGGCAATGGCATACAGAAAGGATGTACTTGCCCTTGTTACGGGACATGACCATATCAATTCCTTTACAACTACCTGTGACGGAATTGACCTTGTTCAGACTCCGGGTATCACGAGCCATTCCTATTCCAGATCATTTATAAAGGGTGCCGAGATTATCACCCTTGATGAAAAAAATCCCAAGACATACGAATCTCATACACTCTATCAATGGGAACTTGCACTCAGGAATAATTCAACCATTCAGGGTTCAAGTCAGTTCGGTACGGTTAAATATTTCTTTGCAAAGGTATTATATAAAATCTGTAATTTCGGATTGAATATTTTATTGGGTAATTTAAAATGAATAATATTTGTATAACGGGAATTTCCGGAACCGTTGCTTCTGCAATGGGGATTGAAAAACCTAAATTTGCAAGCGAACCTATTGAACAGGTTTTAAATCTTGTAAAAGATTGTTTTAACGGTGAAAAAGCGGAAAGGGTACTTATTTATAACCCCGATGCGATTGCTCTGTGGCTTTATCAGAAATATACGGATTATTTTAATCCCGTTTTAAGACAGACACAGTTATGTCTGCCCATGCTTTCCGTTATGCCCTGCGTTACGCCTGTTTGTTTCGCTTCCATGTACACAGGTGCTTTGCCGGATGTTCACGGAATAAAATCCTACACTAAACCGGTTTTGTCAACGGACACTTTGTTTGACGCTTTGATAAGAGCAGGTAAAAAACCTGCCATAGTTTCAAGCGAAGGGGACAGTATTTCTAAAATTTTCCTTGAAAGAGAAATGGATTATTTTATCTATGATAATGAGGAAGAAGTAAACGAAAAAGCCATTGATTTAATTAAAAATTCCGATTATGATTTGATTACGGTTTATAACGGAAATTATGATTCCACTATGCATAAGTTTGCTCCGGAAAGTGAAAAATCATTGGATGTTCTTAAAGAAAACTGCCGTGTATTTTCCGAACTTGTCAACACCGCAAAGGAGTCTTGGAAAGATAAAAACAGTCTTTTCCTTTTTTCTCCCGACCATGGTTGCCATGAAATTGACGGAGAATGCGGAAGCCACGGACTTGATATGCCCGAGGATATGGATATCGTTCATTTCTTCGGTGTTCAAAAGGCAAAGAAATAATATTTTCAGTCCCGATTTTCCGTCGGGACTTTTTCTGATAAAATTAAAAATATAAGGGTGAATTGTATGAACGGAATTGCTCAATTTTTTAAAGTCAGTTTTGATGAATTTTCAAAATCCTTTAAGGAGGGTTTTTCACTATCGGGAATTAAAGAAATGTATGATAATTTAAAACTTCCCCGACGTGCCACATCCGGTTCGGCAGGATATGATTTTTTTGCCCCCTTTTCTTTTACACTTAAACCGGGAGAAACATTAAAAATTCCCACCGGGATAAGAGCAAAAATTGACGGGAATTGGGTGCTTCAGGTTTTCCCCAGAAGCGGTTTGGGTTTTAAATTCAGACTTCAACTTGATAATACCGTGGGTATTATTGACAGCGATTATTTTAATTCCGACAATGAAGGACATATTTTTATTAAAATCACAAATGACAGCCGAAACGAAAAAACTTTATCCGTTGATGCGGGCAAGGGCTTTGCTCAGGGCATATTTATTCCATTCGGAATAACGGTTGACGATGAAACGAGCGGAGAAAGAAACGGCGGATTCGGCAGTACAGATAAATAAGGAGAAGATATGAGAGAACATATTCCCCATAAAATAAGCCATAAAAAACTTTGCGATACACCCCGTCTGATGATGTATGACGGGGAAAAGGATTTTAGTTTATGGCAGAATGATGCACTTGATAAACTTAAAGAACTTATAGGTCTTGACAATTTTGAAAAATGTGATGACTTATTTGAAATTGAATATGAAAAGGAAAGAGAACTTTTCCGTGAAATAAGATTTTCTTTCCAAAGCGAAGAAGGATATTTTGTACCGGGATATTTGTTAATTCCCAAGGGTGCGAAACTGCCCAATGATACGGTAATCTGTCTGCAAGGTCATTCCACCGGTATGCACGTTTCTCTCGGAATTCCCATAAACGAGGAGGAGGAACGTCTTATTCCGGAAAGGGATAAGGATTTTGCAGTTTCCGCAGTAAAACATGGGTATAATGCGGTGATAATCGAGCAGAGATGTATGGGTGAATGCGGAGGTAAAACGGATGGCAACAGAAAGCCGGACTGTTATCAATCCTCTGTTACAAATCTTCTTATCGGCAGAACCACAATAGGGGAGAGAGTCTGGGATATACAGCGTCTTATTGACGTTTTGGAAAAATATTTTCCCGAAGTTAATACCGATACATTGGGTTGTATGGGCAATTCCGGAGGAGGAACGGCAACATTTTATGCTTCCTGTATCGAAAAGAGAATTAAAATTTCCATGCCATCCTGTGCTTTATGCACTTATGAAAAATCAATCGGTGCCATGTTCCATTGTTCCTGCAATTATATTCCCTCTGTAAGAAAATATTTTGAAATGGGAGATTTATGCGGACTTATTCCGCCGGGAAGAATGGTGATGATTTCAGGAAAGACCGACGGTATTTTCCCGATTGACGGTGCTGAAGAAACATATCATCTTGCGAAAAAAATGTTTGAATACGCAGATGTACCGGAAAATCTTACATGGGTTGTGGGGGAAGAAGGACACAGATTTTATCAAAAACCCGGTTGGGATGCTTACGGAAAAATGTTGAAAGAAGTGAAATGAAATGTATATAGGTATTGATATCGGCGGTACGAAATGTGCCGTTGTCAAAGGTGATGAAAGCGGGAAAATTCTCGATAAAATAAAATTCCCCACAACGGATGTCGAAGATACTTTGAAAAATATTTTTGAAGCCGTTGAAAAACTCGGTGAATGTGAAGCGATGGGAATAAGTTGCGGAGGTCCTCTCAATTCCGAAAAAGGTATTATCATGTCTCCGCCTAATTTACCCGATTGGGATAATATTCATATTACCGAAATGCTTGAAAACCGTTTCCATGTTCCCGCATATCTCTGTAACGATGCAAATGCCTGTGCTCTTGCGGAATGGAAATTCGGTGCCGGAAAAGGTACGGAAAATATGATTTTCTTAACATTCGGAACAGGAATGGGAGCAGGACTTATTTTAAACGGAAGACTTTACAGCGGTACATCCGATATGGCAGGGGAGATCGGACACATGCGTGTTGAACCTTTCGGACCTGTGGGCTACGGCAAAAGCGGTTCATTTGAAGGTTTTTGCAGCGGCGGCGGTATAGCACAAATCGGTAAAACAGTCGCTCTTGAAAAATTGCAGTCCGGTGAAAAGGTTTCATTTTGCGACAGTATAAAAAATCTTGATGATATTAACGCAAAAATCATTGCCGACTGTGCCGACAACGGTGATGAGGATGCAAAAAAAGTTTATGAAATCTGTGGCCGTCATCTCGGTAAGGGACTTGCCGTTCT
>JAZUKF010000026.1:0-16154 GCA_045643165.1 Acutalibacteraceae bacterium
GATTATTTTACTGATTCAGATTATTTTGATCAGTACAAACACCGTAATGTTGTTATAAACGGCAACAAAAATATCTGGAAAAACAGCGAAATTTCCGATACATGGGGAGACGGAATTTATATAAGCGGAAACGATAATACAGTTGAAAACTGTCATATTCACGATATTTGCTATGCCGGTTCATATTACGGCGGTGTTACGGTTACAGGTAATTCCGATTCGGTGAAAAACTGTACATTGCATGATTCCGGAAGGTATAATATTTGTCATTCCGGTGCTTCAAAAATAAAAATTACCGGTTGTGAGATGTACCGTTCCGCATTGCTCAGTAATGACTGAGGATCAACAAATACATGGGGTACTGACGGTAAAGGCAGTGAAATTGCATATAACTATTATCATGATAACCGTGAGGTTGCTCTGTATCTTGATAACAACTGTTCTGATTATTATGTTCACGATAATTTAATGTTGAAAAACGGTACGGGAATTACAATGAACAGTCATATGCTTAACTGCATTATTGAAAATAATATACTTCTGAAAAATGATAAATTGAGTTCAACATATTATTACGAAAAGGACGGTCCCTCAATGAAGGGAAGTTTCATAAAAGGTAATACTTATATGGGTACATGGGATATTGTTAAAGGCGAAAACGCACCTGTATTTACAGATAATATAAAGGTTAAATTTGCATTATGTGTAAAACTTCCCGAAAGACAGTACGGTTGTGATTTTAAAATAAGAGAAAAATTTATTTAATTATCTATTGACAAAATATTTTTAATATGATATATTTAGATAAACCGTTGAGGAAGAGTAAGTAAGTTTTAATTTTTGCATTTAAGAGAGTTGCGGACGGTGAAATCGCAATATGCAATTTAAATCCGAATGGACTTCTGAGGGCGAGCAGAAATGATTTTTCAGAGTATGTGAGACGGAGCATGTCTCTCCGTAATTAAAGGACTGCATATGTATGTATGCGTAAGTGGGCGTTTATTCGTCAAGCCGGGTGGCACCGCAGGAATTTTTGATTTTCAATCCTGTCCCAGCAAATGTATTGCTGTGGCGGGATTTTTTATTTTGATAAGGAGAGTGTCCTATGAAAAACTTAAAAATATGGCGCAGATGCGCCGAAGAAATATTATAATATATTAAAAAATAAAAACAGAAAGGGATTATCATTATGAAAAAATTTTTATCAATCGTGCTTGCAGTACTAATCGCAACAAGCTTTTTTGCTTGTACAAAAACTCCGTCCGATAACAACAAATCCTTTAAAATCGGAATTTGTAATTATGTTGACGATGCTTCTTTAAATCAAATCGTTGACAATATTAAATCGGAACTTGCTTTAAAAGGAAAAGAAAACAATGTTACATTTGAAATTGATTATGATAACTGTAACGGTGATGCAAATGTAATGAATCAGATTATTTCTGATTTTAATGCAAAAAACGTGGATTTAATGGTAGGTGTTGCAACTCCTGTTGCCATGGCTATGCAAACAGCAACGGAAGATAATCAAATACCCGTTGTATTTGCGGCAGTATCCGATCCTGTTTCACAAAAATTGGTTAATTCTCTTGAAAAACCGGGTGCCAATATTACGGGAACATCTGATTATCTCGATACATCTGCAATATTTAATCTTATTTTTGCCGCAAATAAAGATGCGAAAAAAATCGGTTTACTTTATGACATAGGTCAGGATTCTTCAAAAACGTCAATAGAGCAGGCAAAAGAATATCTTGAAGATAAAGGTATTGAATATGTAGAAAAAACAGGAACAACCGTTGATGAAGTTACTCTTGCCGCAAAATCACTTGTTGCCGACGGCGTTGATGCGGTATTCACTCCAACTGATAATACAATCATGAAATCCGAACTTTCAATTTATGAAATATTCTCAAATGCCGGAATTCCCCATTATACAGGTGCTGATTCATTTGCATTAAACGGTGCATTCCTCGGCTACGGTGTTGATTACGCAAATCTCGGAAAAGAAACTGCGGATATGATTGCTGATATTCTTGTTAACGGTAAAAATCCCGGAGAAACTCCCGTTAAAACATTTGATAACGGTACCGCAACCGTTAATACAGAAATTTGTGAAAAAATCGGATTTAACTATGATGATATTGTAAAAATATTCTCACCGTACTGTACAAAGGTACAGAGTATTACGACTTCCGAAGATTTCCAATAATAAAAGAGGGTAATAGTAATGTTTGATTCAATATTAAGTTTATCGCAAACGGCACTTGAACTCGGATTGATAAGTTCTCTTACGGTTCTCGCTTTGTTTTTAAGCTATTCCATGCTTAATGTCTGCGATCTTTCTACTGACGGATGCTTCACCTTGGGTGCTGCCGTCGGTGCGGTTGTAGCAATATCGGGACATCCGTTTTTATCAATTTTCGCCGCATTATTTGCGGGAGTTTTATCAGGATTTATTACCGCTTTATTGCAGACTAAATTCGGTATTGACAGTCTTCTTTCGGGAATTATCGTAAATACTGCTCTTTATTCCGTAAACATTGCTATAATGGGTAATTCTTCACTTCTTAATATGAATCAAACCGAAACTGTTTTCACAAAAGCAAAGAAATTGTTTGAAAATACTGCTTTTAAAGGTCAATATAAACTTATTGTGATAATTATTGCAGTAATTCTTACGGTTTTGTTTTTAACATTGTTTTTAAAGACAAAACTCGGTCTTGCAATCAGAGCAACGGGAAATAATCCCGCAATGGTAAGGGCTTCATCAATCAATCCTGTATTTACAACTATTGTGGGATTATGTGTTGCAAACGCATTTACCGCTTTATCAGGATGTCTTCTTGCACAAAGCCAGAAATCTGTAAATATTGATATCGGTACGGGAATGGTAACCATTGCTCTTGCATCGCTTTTAATTGGCAGAGCATTTATGGGAAAAGGAAAAATCGTTTTCAGAGCAATAGGTGCTGTTTTAGGTTCATTCATATTCAGACTTGTTTATACTATTGCTTTAAGATTTGATATGCCTGCATTTATGTTGAAACTTGTTTCATCCGTAATTGTTATAATAGCAATTTCCGGTCCTTATTTCAAAAAAGAATTACCGACATTAAAAAGGAAATTTTCTCATAACAAGAAAGCGGAGGTGAAATAAATGCTTGAAATTTCAAATGTTTCCGTTACATTTAACCCGGGTACCGAGGATGCGAAAAAGGCATTAAATAATCTTTCATTAGATGTAAAAGATAAAGATTTTATTACTGTAATCGGTGCAAACGGAGCAGGAAAATCAACGCTTTTTAACGCAATAGCAGGGGATTTTTTCACTGATAAAGGAAAAATTGTTCTTGACGGTAACGATATCTCTTTAACACCTTCACATATTCGAGCCAAGGTTATAGGCAGATTATTTCAAGATCCCATGAAAGGCAGTGCTCCCGGAATGAGTATTGAAGAAAATCTTGCTCTTGCGGCAGGGCATGGCGGATGGTTCAGCAGAATTTCCAAAAGCGACAAAAAACTTTTCAGGGAAAAAATTGCTTTACTTGATATGGGACTTGAAGACAGAATGAATCAACCTGTAGGACTTCTGTCAGGAGGTCAACGTCAGGCATTGACTTTGATGATGTCCACAATAAATCCGCCGAAAATTTTACTGCTTGACGAACATACGGCGGCACTTGATCCCGGAACTGCTGAAAAAGTATTAAATTTAACCGAAAAAATCATTAAGGAATCAGGACTTACCTGTCTTATGATTACTCATAATATGCAGTCTGCCCTTGAACTCGGTAACAGAACGATTATGATGGATAACGGAAAAATTATTTATGACGTTTCCGGTGAAGAAAGAAATAATTGTACCGTAAATGATTTATTAGTTAAATTTAAAGAAAAATCCGGTGCTGAACTCGATAATGACAGAATGTTGCTGAATTAAAATTAAATCCTCCGATTTCGGGGGATTTTTTATTATATTTATTAAATTTTTATTGATTTTTCTAAATTAAAATGATAAAATAAATTATAAAATTTTAGGAGGATATTTTTATGGCTAAAAAAACAGTCTTTTTAACCGGTGCTTCAGGTCATATGGGACATCAGGGCTTTATAGAATTATATAAGCAAAAAGATAAATATGACATTGTTTTGTTAAACAGAGACAGTGAAAAAAACCGTAAACTTTTCAGCGAATATGAAAACGATAAATCCGTTAAACTTATTTGGGGCGATTTATTAAACTATGAAGATGTTTTAAAATGTGTTGAAGGCTCCGATATTGTTTTACACGTTGGCGGAATGGTATCTCCTGCGGCTGATTATTATCCTAAGAAAACTATAAAAACCAATACAACCGCTATTAAAAATATTGTTGAAGCAGTTAAGGCTCAACCTAATAAGGACGACATAAAAGTTGTTTACATCGGAACTGTTGCCGAAACAGGGGACAGAAACGAGCCTATTCATTGGGGACGAACAGGAGACCCCATTAAAATCAGTTACTATGACCATTACGCATTAAGTAAGGTTAAGGCAGAACATATTATAGCAGAATCCGGTTTAAAACATTGGGTATCGTTAAGACAGACAGGTATTCTTTATCCTGAAATTTTGAAAAATATGGATCCCATCATGTATCACGTTCCTCTTAACGGTGTTCTTGAATGGGCAACAGTTGAGGACAGCGGCAGACTTCTTGTTAATGTTTGTGATGATTCTGTTCCGGAAGATTTTTGGAGAAGATTTTATAATATCGGCAGCGGTAAGGAATACAGAATTACTAATTTTGAATTCGAAGAGCTTCTTCTTAAAGCAATCGGTTTAAGTTCAACCAAAAAGATATTTAATCCTAATTGGTTTGCAACGCAAAACTTCCACGGTCAATGGTACACCGACAGTGATTTACTTGAAGAATATCTTCATTTCCGTGCGAACATTCCCGTTAAAGAATATTTCGATAATCTTTCAAAGCAGGCTCCTAAATATTTTAAACTTGCAAAAATTGCTCCTCCTGCATTGATAAAGAAATTCTTAATGAAACCGATTACCAAAACAGAAATTTACGGTACAATGAATTGGCTTGAAAATAATGTTGAGGAAAGAATTACCGCATATTTCGGTTCACGTGAAAAATGGGAAAAACTTCCCGAAACATGGGAAGAAGCGGATATTCACAGACCTACTGATGAAATGTCATATCTTGACCACGGTTATGATGAAAACAAAAAAGTTGAAGAATTAACAATAGAAGATATGAAGAAAGCCGCTGAATTCCGTGGCGGAAAATGTTTAAGTGATAATTTCGGTGAGGACGGTTTTTATTCTCCGCTTAAATGGGAATGTGCCTGCGGTCATCAGTTTGAAATGACACCTAACCTTGTATTGAAAGGCGGTCATTGGTGTACGGAATGTTTGCCTTATCCATGGAAATATGACGAAGAGGCAAGAAATAATCCCTTCTTTGCTCAAGTTTGGTATCCTCATCATGACAAAAATGAAAATAATGTTTTTGATGAAAGTATATTTAAGGGTATGGACGGATATAAAGACTGATTTAATAAATTAAAAAGGCGAGTCGATGCACTGAAAAAGTGTAATCGGCTCGCTTTTCATGTATGTTATATTTAATCAGACTTTCTGTTCCTGTCGGTCTTTTCCATCAGAAAGAAAACGGGAACAAGGGTAATAACCGGAAGCAACACACCCATCCAAAGGTGAGATGACTGCACAATAGTATTATAAGTCGCATGATAAATTGTTGCTACCGCAAGCATTGCAACCGTTCCGGTACGGAAAAGTTTCCGTTTAGTATGCACAAAACTCATACCGTAACCAACGGAAAGTGTACAAAGTCCATGCATAATTCCTGCACCGAGTCCACGCATAAGCGCATCAAGAACAGATACAGTTTCGGACATACCGCCGAGAATAAAGGCGTTTTCAAGTACTGCAAAACCCACACCGACAAGCACAGAACATTCATAAAGCGTTCTTCTTTCGGGATTGATGATAAAAACAAAAACAAGTATAGGCAAAGCCTTGAAAACTTCCTCAAAAAACGGTGTGATATTTGAAGTGAAAAATCGTTTATCATACGGTAACACATTCAGTACAACAGCACTGAGTTCTCCGCAGAACAAACAGACAACCATTCCTATAAAGAAGAATAACATTGCCCTGCGTACACGCCCTTTACAAACAAAAAAACTCATTATCAACGGCAGAGCAAAACTGACAAACAGAATTAAATTCAAATTCCCCATTTTTTCGCCCCCCTTATTGCCGATATCGTAATGCCGAATACGGCAAGAGACATCAAAAGTGAAAGAATGCCGATAAGTCGATTGTTACCGGTTGACGAACATGTAACAAATACCGCCATTACAACATAAAGAATAAGTGCGGATATATTACAATTTCTTGTTGCGCGCAAAAATCCGCAAGCATCCACAGGCAAAAGAATATGTTTTAAGTTAAAATATGATGCGGGTATAGCCGGGAACAGCATTAAAATCCACATCACGGCACAAATTATATCTTTATTCTTCCAGACGAGAAAAGCATTTAAACACATTACGGCAATGATTATCGGTGCAATTATTGCTATAAGTTTTGCCGGTCTGTTTTGCTTTTCGCCGTCATCAACAATTTTATCCAATGTTCCGTAATTTGCCGAAAGGAGAAAACAGTTGCATCCTAAAATTCCGAGCATACCGATAGAGAAAACTTCTTTCACTCCACACCATAAATTGATGAGAAAAAGCTGTTGTTCCAACATAAAACAACCCGCAGCACAAACAAGAAGTTTCATATAAAACGGTTTTTTCTTTGCAAAAAGTTTTATTGCACCAAGCCAAAATGCAAGTGCCGCTATCGTAAATGATATTATTCCGTAAATTAAATCTAACATTTTCTTACCCTTTAAATTATTTTTAATTCAGTTTATCACAATATAAACATTTTGTAAAGATATATATTATCATTGTGATTTTTCAAAATTTACAATATGTTAATAACATATTCTGAAATTTATTGTAAAATATATTTATCAAAGTGTCGGAGTGAGTTTTTGTGTTTGGTTACGTCAATACGTATAAACCTGAACTTAAAATGAAAGAATACGAGTTGTATAAGGGGATATATTGTTCTCTTTGCAAATCATTAGGTAAAAATTACGGTCAGATTACAAGAATGTTTTTGAACTATGATTTTACATTTCTTGCTCTTTGCGCCATGGCATTTAATGAAAATTCTCCGAAATTTGAAAAATCACATTGTACTTTTTGTGTATCTAAAAAATGTATGTGCTGTGAGAAAGAAAATGATGAATTAAGATTTGCTTCTGCCGCTACGGTTTTGACAGTTTATTATAAAATTAAAGATAATATTTCCGATAATTCTTCAATTAAAAAAATACCGTATTATTTGATTTTCCCTTATATAAAAAGTAAATATATTAAAGTAAAAAAAGATTATCCGGATATGGTTGATTTTTTTGATAAATCAATGTTCAGTCAGTCTGAAATCGAAAAAAGAAATTCCGGAATTACCGATGAAGCGGCTGATAATACAGGAAAAATGTTAGGATATCTGATGTCATATAATGTTGACGGAAACGAAAAAATTATTGCTGACAGATTTGGTTATTTTCTCGGAAGGCTTATTTATCTTTTTGATGCACTTGATGATTTGGAAAAAGATAAAAAGAATGATAATTATAATGTGTTTTTGACAAAAAGCGGCAAATATTCATTTGAAAAAATACGTTCTGATGCCGATGAATTATTGCAGATCACGGCTGATGAAATGGCGAAAACATACGAACTGTTAACAATTAACAGATTTAAACCGATAATTGATAATATTATTTACTACGGTTTGGATTTATCTATATCACGTGTATTAAGAACGGAGGAAAGTAAAATTGAAAAATCCTTATGAAATATTGAATATTCCTTCCAATGCATCTATTGAGCAAGTTCGTACCGCTTATAAAAATTTAGCCGCAAAATATCATCCCGATAACTATATCGGCAGTCCTATGGCTGATGAAGCAAAAAGGAAAATGCAGGAAATTGATGAAGCCTATGATATGATTATTATGTCGAGAGGTACCCAGGGGAAGGGGAGTACCGAATACAGCAATGAATACAGTTATCAATCCTCCGACTCTGCAAGAACTGATTTTTATGATATAAGAAATATGATAAACAGCGGCAGAATTGATGATGCCGAAATGCGTCTTGACGGTATTTCCAATAATAACAGAAATGCCGAATGGTATTTCTTAAAAGGATCTATCAACAACAGACGAGGTTGGCTTGATGAAGCTAAAAGAAATTTTTCCATTGCCTGTCAAATGGACCCTTCAAACAATGAGTATAAGGCAGCTTTCGATGCTTTGAATAACAATTACCGTTCAAACGGCGGTTACAGAACGCAATACAGAGAACGTCAAAATAAAAATTCCGATTGCTTTGGCGGTGATAAAACCACATGTGATATTTGTTCAAGTCTGTTATGTGCCGATTGCTGCTGCGAATGTATGGGCGGAGATTTAATTCCTTGTTGCTGATTTGAGGTGAAAACTTGTGAAAACTACGGCAAAAACAGCCCTGGGCGGAATGATTGCCGCATTAAGTGTTGCTTTAATGCTTTTAAGTGCCGTAATTCCGTTTATGTCTTATGCTTTACCTGCAATAGCCGGTGCTTTAATGATGATAATAGTTATGGAATGTGATAAAAAATGGGCTCTTGCGGTTTATATCAGCGTCAGTATTATATCATTGATGGTTGTTCCGGATAAATCAGCAGGATTTGCCTATGCTTTATTTTTCGGTTATTATCCTATAATTAAAGCAATACTTGAATCAAAATGTAAAAGGAAAATTGAGAAATTTTTAAAACTTTTAATTTTCAATGTAATTACATTATCATCATATTATGTTTTGTTATTGTTTGTAGGAATAGATACATCCGGAATTGAATTTTTAGAGCCGTATTTAAGAAAATGGTTTGTAGCACCCATAATAATTATAATCGGAAGCATTTTCTTTATAATGTATGATATTGTACTTACAAGACTTATTATCATTTATTGTGTCAGATACAGAAATAAATTCAGAAAATTGTTTAAATAATATAAGAACAGCACTTACGGGAAATAATTCTTATAAGTGCTGTTTTTTACGTTATTAATATTTAAATAGGCTTTTTTATCCCCTGAATTGCACAAAATATTTCTTTTGTACAATTAGTACAACTTTTTTTACACCCTCTTTTAAGGCTTTTTACTTAAATTCTGTAATGGGAATAATCCCCCCGATATCTTCCGGCATATCATCTGTCAAGCAAATCGGTTCAACATTATGTTTATCAAGGAATGAAATAATCTTTTTATAATCAGATAATAATTTAATGTTTCCGTTAAATACAATTTTATCTTTATCAATCTTACCCGAACATCCGCCGATAAAACCGTAATTATGATTTTTTAATTTTATTTCTCCTTTATTGATTATCAAACAATCAATGCCGACTTTCTCTGCTTTTGAGCCGATAGAAATATCGTCGGTGATGATTGCTCTGTCCGACACCTGTGCTATTGAACAGTTAGTGTAACCCTGTTTAACATTTATCAAAGAAATTGAATTTTTGAAAGCAAAATCAGTTATAATAGCAGAAACTGTTTTTTCATTGCAAAAAAGATATTTTCCCGTAAATGCACAATTTAAAACAACATCACCGGGATATTCTTTTTTTAAATGTTTATCGCAAACAATTACTTCAAACCCTTTTAAAGATAATTTCTTAATCAAATTTTTTTGTAAATTATCAAGAAGGATTTTATTTTCACCGAGATGGCAACAAACTAAATCCGCATGACCTTCAATCCCCGACCGAACATTTGTACAGCAGGTTGTTTTTACGGTTTTTATTCCTAAATCCGATAATTTTTGATAAATTTTTTCGTTATGTCCTTCACCGATTATAACCGTTGAAACAGGATTATCAGGTAAATTGGGATTTATAATAAATTTTTCGGTCATTGCATCGCTGCCTCAAAAGCCTGACGGATATATTTAACACCTATGATTTCAATACCGTCCGGTTTGTTAATTAAATTTTTCATATTATATGCAGGGATAATACATTTTGTAAAACCGAGTCTTTGTGCTTCACGAACACGCTGTTCGCAATTTGATACAGAACGAATTTCACCGCCGAGACCGATTTCACCGAATGCCAGTAAATCATCCGGGACATTAACGTCCTTTAATGATGATACAAGAGCAAGTGCCACAGATAAATCGGATGCAGGTTCATCAAGACGTAAACCGCCAACAACATTTATATATGAATCGGTATTTCCGAAAAAGTATCCTCCCCTCTTTTCGAGTACGGCAATCAACATTGAAGCTCTGTTATAATCGAAACCGGTTGCCATTCTTCTGGGATTACCGAATCCTGTGGGTGTAACTAAAGCCTGTACTTCCGCTAAAATCGGTCTGCTTCCTTCCATAACACAAGCGACACAACATCCGGATGTGTTTTTCGGTCTGCCGGCAAGGAGCATTTTTGAAGGATTTTGTACTTCTTCAAGTCCCCTGTCAAGCATTTCAAATACTCCTATTTCATTTGTAGAACCGTATCTGTTTTTTGCGGCACGCAAAATTCGGTATGATAAATTTCTGTCTCCTTCAAAGTATAAAACCGCATCTACAATATGTTCCAAAACCTTTGGCCCGGCAATATTACCGTCCTTATTGACATGTCCCACAAGGAACATGGGAATATCAAGAGATTTTGTAGTTCTCATAAAAAGATTTGTACATTCTCTGACCTGAGTAATGCTTCCGGCAGATGATGAAATCTCCCCTATCGTCATAGTCTGAATAGAGTCAACGATTACTATATCAGGTTTTGCGGATTTAATATATTCAGCAATTATTTCCGCATCGGTTTCGCATAAAACCGTCAATTTTTCCGTTGTAACTCCCAGCCTGTCCGCTCTTAATTTCAGTTGTTTATATGATTCCTCTCCGGAAATATATAATATGGAATAATCTTGTCCGAGATAACTGCAAATTTGAAGCAATAATGTTGATTTTCCTATTCCGGGATCACCGCTCAATAAAACAAGTGAACCCTTAACAAGTCCCCCGCCCAACACTCTGTCCAATTCGTGAAGTCCTGTTTTATATCTGTATTCCTTTGTCTGGGTTGATATTTCACTTAATGAGTACCCTTTGGCAGAACCGTTTGAGGATAATTTGCTTTTTGACTGCTTATCACTTACGGGTGTTCTCAATTCCTCTTCCATTGTATTCCATTCTCCGCAACCGGGACAAGAGCCGTACCATTTCGACGTTTCATAACCGCAATTTGAACAAACATATACACTTTTTACTTTTCCTGCCATTTCAATCACTTCCGTAATAATATTTATCAATTCCGTTTACTATTGTTAAAGCCACTTGTTGACGGTAATTTGCAGTCTTTAATTTATTCAATTCTTCTACATTAGAAATAAAACCGCATTCCGCAAGTACAGCCGGTGATGTTGCATGATATATCAAATACACTTCGGTACCGCATTTTTTGATTTCCCTTTGATTATCAGGTTGTAAAACAGATATAAAAGAATTCTGAATTTCATTTGCAAGGTCTACGCTTAAAGGATTATTCGGTGAATAAAAAATCTGAGCACCTTTATATTTTGACGAGGGAAATTTATTTTGATGAATACTGACAAAAACAGCATCGGGATTATTTTTGATAATACTAAATCTGTTCATAATATCGCTGACTTTTTTCTGACGGATCGATTCGGCATCTTTATTATGAATTGATATATCGCTTTTACGAGTCATAATCGTTTCATAACCGAAAAAAGATAATAAATCTTCTGTCTTTAATGCAATATCAAGGTTAATATCCTTTTCGTTTGTTCCGTCATCGGCTACGGCTCCCCCGTCAACTCCGCCATGTCCCGCATCAATAATAACTTTTTTTACATTATCCGTATAATCGGAACTGATATTACCGTTTACATTACTTACTTTTAATACGCAAAAAGCAAAAAAAGTAAGCAAAACAATTATTAAAAATCCGAAAATATACTTTCCTTTAATAATCAAAATCAACACCTCATAAAATTTTATGAGGTGTTATAATTAAATATGATTAGTGTTATTTTTACGGTAATCAATATAACTTTGTAAAATCGTAACTGCCGCAACGGCATCAATTACTTTTCTCGTTTTCTTACCGTGAAAATCTGCTTCATGCAAAGATTTATATGCGGAAACGGTTGTCAGTCTTTCATCCCAAAGTACGGTTTGAATACCTGTTTCTGCTGTAATTTTATCAGCAAAATCTTTACATTTTTCACATCTTTCTCCGCAGGTTCCGTCCATATTTTTAGGATAACCCATAACTATAATTTCAGGCTTTTTTTCTTCAATAACAGATATGGTTTTATCGAATAATTTCGGAAAATATTTCTCATTTATTACACATACGGGCGAAGCGAGAATTTCATTTTTATCACATGCGGAAATTCCTGTTCTGGAATCCCCGTAATCTATTGACATAATTACCATATACTCACCTATATATCAGTTCAAATCAAAATCTCCGGAATTATCTCCCCCGCCGTTGTTTTCGGTGGGTTCTTCCGTTGCCGGATTATCCTCTCCTCCGATTATCTGTAATGTTGTACCTTCTTCGGTAACATTTTCTCCGCCTTGTCCGGAACCGCCGTTGGCAGAAGTTGTGTAATTGTAATTATAAGAATAATTTGAATTACCGCCAAGCAGTACACTGCCGTTATGATTTCCGTCGCAAACCTTATCGTAACCGCTTGTAAAGTAAGCCGTAGATGTTGAATAACAACTGCTTCCCGCTATCATACCGGAATATGTGCAATATCTTGTTTGTTTTGCTTTACTGTTAGGATAACTGAAATCTTTTACAGTTAAGTTTTTATGAATTGTATTATATACCTTTGCGAAAATATGACCTGCCGGATTACTTGCACCTGTGCTTATTGCTTTCGGTTGATCGTAACCGTACCATACAGCTGAAACGTAATAAGGTGTACCGCCTACAAACCAACGGTCCTTATTATCGGTGGTTGTACCTGTTTTTGCAAAGGTGTTAAATCCTGTTATACCGTAACCGGAACCGGTACCTTCTGTAATAACAGTTTGCATCATTCTGTTCATAACCTCTGCGGTATCGGGAGAAATGACCTGTTCACCTGTAGGATTAGTATTATCAAAATATACAATAGAACCGTCGCTGTTTGTAACCTTAAAGTAAGGATAAGGTCTGTAATATATTCCCCCGCTTCCGTAAATAGCAAATGCAGCAGTCATTTCAAGAGAGGTAACGCCGTTGGTCATACCGCCGACACAAAGCGGTGAATAGTCTGCATCATCTTTGCCGTCAACAAGCGTTGTAAAATGAAGTTTATTCTTTACAAAATCATAAGCATTTTTTAATGTGATTTTTTCAAGTATTCTGTAAGGGACGGTATTCAATGATTTTTTCAAAGCATACTGCGTTGTAACAAAGGCACCGGAACCGGTTGAACCTCCGTAGTTTCTGGGCCAAAGTTTACCTTCTCTTTTTGTACCGGAATAGTCAAGTATTCTTGAACCCCATGTGATATAATTGTTATCTACTGCGTAGGTGTAGGAAGCAAGCGGTTTAATAGATGAACCGGGTTGCCTTGCGGACATTGATGCTCTGTTTAAACATCTGTCCGACGGTTTTTTATCGGCACCGCCGATTATTGCTGCAACACGTCCTTTATAATCCATAATTGTCATGGAACTTTGAACTTTACCGCTTGATGCTGTCTGACCGTATTCGGACGGAAATCCCGTTCTGTTTTCGTAAATGCTTTCAAGTTGTGATTGAATACCGACATTTTCGGCAGAATAAATTCTGAGTCCGCCGTAATAAACCTTTTTCCATGCCTGAACATAAGTAAGTTCATACTGTTCCTGAAAATCTTTAATAAGACTGTCGATAATAAAGTCAACATAATAACTTTGAATTTTATTTGTTTCAATTTCTTCGGATTCTTTAATATGACTTACAAATCCGGGTGTATTTGAGAAAATAAGTTTATAGTTTACCGCTTCATCATATTCATTTTGGTTAATAAAGCCCTGTTCAAGCATATTATTAAGACAAACGAGTTGTCTTTCTTTATTATTATCGGGATTTACCAAAGGATCATAATCTCCCGGTGCTTTTGTAATGCAGGCAAGTACGGCACATTCCGCAAGATTTAAATCCTCAACCTCTTTACCGAAATATTTTTCGGATGCGGTTTTAATTCCGTAACAGCCTTCACCGAGATATAATGTGTTGAGATATGTTTCAAGAATTTCATCTTTACTGTAATTCTTTTCAAGATTTAATGCAGTTAAAATTTCTTTGAATTTTCTGACAAATGTAACTTCTCTTTTATCCGTAAGGTTTTTAACAAGTTGTTGGGTAATCGTAGATCCGCCCTGACCGTAGTTAGAACTTTTTACAAGAACGCCAACTGTTCGTATCCAGTCAACACCGTGATGGTCATTAAAACGCTTGTCCTCAAGTGCAATTATTGCATGCTGCATATTTTTCGGAATTTTATCAAGACTGACCCAGATACGGTTAGTATCGCCGTGAAGTCTGGTATATTCCTTATAATCGTCGGCTTCAGTTTCCTTTCTGTAAATAATGGAAGTCTGAACCTGGTCGGCTTTATATTTATCTAAATCAAAGGGATCACCGTTAACGTAAGCAATACACTTGATCAACAAATATCCGCCCACAATAATACCGCAAAAAACAATTACGGTCAGAATTGATGCGATAATTATTTTTATCACAGAATTCTGATTTTTTATTTTTTTATTCTTCGCTTTTTGAGCCATTACGAATGCCTCCTAAAAATAACTGTTTACTGCCTTTAAGCAAATGATAAAGTCAATATAAATCTTTATCATTATCCGAATATACATTATAACATATATTTTCCGATTTGTTTAGTATTTTTTTAAATTATAATCAAATTGTTACATTTTAGTCAAAAAAAGTATATTTTTAATCCATTGTAGAATAATATTTCAGGTGATTATGTGAAATATATTTACAAAATATTAACAATTATATGTTTACTTGCAATAATAATGACGGTCGTAAACACAAAACCCGTTCAGGAAAATATTACAACAACTTCATCGGTAAATCAAGAGTATAATTATTTAATAAAATCATTTAACGGTAAAATTGCCGTTTATGAAAAAGATAAAGATAATCCGATAAAAGTTTACAATATCTATATAAATTCTCTTACCGAAAATGATATAATGCTTTTGAACAAAGGAATTAAAGTAAAAAGTAAAAATGAATTGGAATTAAAAATCGAAGATTATATCAGTTAAACTTGACTTTAACTCAGTAATATTATATAATTATATGATAATAATTCTATCATTTAAGGAGTTGATACAATAATGGACGGCGACAGTGGAGGGCCTGTTTTGTATTTATTGATTGCAGTTATCGTTTTATTACTTTTAGGCGGTTGCTTTTTTGCAAGTGCGGAAATTGCTTATGCAAGTGTTAACAAGATTAAAATTAAAACAATGTCAGATTCCGGTAACAGCAAAGCTAAAAAAGCTTTGTACATATTAAACAATGCCGACAAAGCACTTGTATGTATTCTTATCGGGAACAATATTATGCACATAACTTGTGCATCAATCACCACCCTTGTGGCGACTAAATTATTCGGAAATGCATTTGTTTCTCTTTCAACGCTGATAATGACGGTCATTATCTTCTTTTTCAGCGAAATGCTTCCGAAAAGTTATGCAAAAAGTCATTGCGAAAAAGTTACATTAAGTTATGCAGGGATATTAAAGGTTTTGATTTTTCTTTTGACTCCCCTTGTTGTTTTTTTTACATTCATAAGTAATTCTATTTCTAAAATTTTTACAAAGGGAATCCAGCCCACCGTTACGGAAGATGAATTGCAGGACATCATTGAAACTATGGATGAACAGGGCTCGTTTGAAAATGACGAAACGGGAGATATTGTTCAGAATGCTTTGGAATTTGATGATGTAACCGCTCATAAT
>JAZUKF010000027.1:0-2587 GCA_045643165.1 Acutalibacteraceae bacterium
GTATTATTATAATTTTTTTGATATAATAAAAATTTAGAAATGAAAAATTTTACCGTATCGAAAGGGAGCATAAGCAATGGCGGGCAAGTTGATAGTAATTGAGGGACTTGACGGAAGCGGAAAATCCACTCAGATTGTAAAAATCGTCAGTCATCTTGAAGAAAAATCCGTGAAATATAAGCAAATTAAATTGCTTAAATATTCAAGTGAGTCCTGTTCGCTTGTCAAGATGTATCTTGCCGGTGAATTCGGGAAAAATCCCGAAGATGTAAATGCCTATGCGGCTTCAAGTTTTTATGCCGTTGACCGTTTTGCTTCATATAAAACGATCTGGAAGGATGATTATGAAAGCGGTAAACTTATTCTTGCCGACCGTTATACGACCTCAAACGCATATCATCAGATGATCAAGCAGAATAAAGAAGATTGGGACAGTTATATTGAATGGCTGGAGGATTATGAATATAATAAAATCGGCATACCGAAGCCGGATTTGGTTGTGTATCTCGATATGCCCATTGAGGTTTCCCAAAAACTTATGAGTAAAAGATATAACGGCGACGAAGTGAAAAAGGATGTGCATGAATCAAATGTGCAATATCTTAAAGATTGCAGAGTTGCCGCCCTCTATGCCTGTGAAAAAATGGGGTGGAAAAGAATTGTCTGTTCCGAAAACGGTGAGCCGTTACCCATTGATTTTATCGCAGAAAAGATTATAAAATTAGTTGATGAAAATATTTAAAATCGGTTTTCTTGCAAATGAAATCAGATTGTGTTATAATATTATGATAATTTTTAGGAAGTGAAAACAATGATTTATGTGTTTTTAGCAGACGGATTTGAAGAGGTTGAAGCGGTTGCCACCATTGATATGCTTCGCCGATGTGAACTTGATGTAATGACTGTCGGTGTGGGCTCTCAACTTGTTGTAGGTTCTCATTCCATGGGACTTGTCTGTGATGCGGATGCAAAAAATCTTGTACCCGGTGATGAACTTCAGGCGGTCGTATTACCGGGAGGTATGCCCGGTACGCTTAACCTTGAGGACAGTGATAAGGTAAATGAATTCCTTGATTTTGCGAAGGAAAATGACAGATTTATCTGTGCTATTTGTGCCGCTCCGTCGATTTTAGGTCATAAAGGATTTTTGAAAAATAAAAAAGCCACCTGTTTCCCCGGATTTGAAAAGGAACTTGACTGTTCGGAATATACTGGGGACTTTGTAACCGTTGACGGGAAGATCATTACTGCCAAAGGTGCAGGTGCGGCAATAGATTTCGGACTGAAAATTGCCGAACAGTTTGTCGGTGCCGATAAAGCGCTAAAGGTCGGCAAATCCATTCAAAGCAAAGAATATTAAATCTATCGGTTGAAATAATCCGAAATAAACTTTTACGGAGGAGAAAATGGACGATTTTTTCAAGGAATTTGAAAATGACGATATTTTTTCAAATTTTTCCGAAACTCCAAATAAAAAAGAGAATGAAATTTCTCCCGAAAAATTAAGAGATGAAAAGGTGAAAAAGTTTGTTCTTAATATAGAAGACCTTCCCGGGGACGATGAAAAGACGGTTGACAATTCAAACCGTCCGAGAAATAACGGGGGAGTCTATTTCGCAAACTATCAAAACGGTGTACGCCGTAATCCGGCACCTAAAACACCTGTCGGCGGAAATGATGAGGATGTGAAAATCCATAAACCTTCTCAGCCTACTTCTGCTCAAAGACAGCAAAGACCGAGAAATACAGGATATAATCTTGATATGTTTAAGGAGGAGAGAAAACCCGCTCCGCCTCAAAAACCGTCCAAAGTTCCTACCTTTGAAAAGAAAAATACATCAAAGGAAGAACTTCTCAGAATGCGGAAAGATTTTTCCAAAAAATTCTATATAGCGGTTTTATTTGTTGCGATTTTTACGATTTTCCTTTCTTCCCTTGCGATAAACTGTATTAACGACGTTCTGGCTCTTTCAACCGATGATGAGGAAATTGAAGTAACATTTGCAAATGATATCACCCTTGACGAGGCTCTTGACACTTTGAAGGATAACAGATTGATAAAAGAAAAATGGTTCTGCAAAATGTTTTCATCCTTCCGTGATTATGAGGAAAAAGGTAAATATGACTTTTACGGCAAACTGATGCCTTACGTGGGCGGAACGTACTATATGTCAAAATCTATGGGCATTGAGGGTATGCTGAATACTCTTATAGGTGCATCCAATGCTTCCGAGGAAACGGTAACGCTGTCATTCCCGGAGGGATGGACGATCGCTCAAATGGTTGAACGCCTTAAAGATTATGAGGTTATCAGCGAAGAAAACAGATTTATCAAGGCTATGAATTATGATTATAATTATAAATTCCTTCTTGATAAAGAGAAAAAGGACTGCTATTTAGACCTTGAAGGTTATCTTTTCCCCGACACATACGAGTTTTATGTAGGCGAAAGTACAACAAGCGTTGTAAAGAGATTTCTTGATAACTTTAATGATAAATGGAAAAGCAAATATACAAAACGCTGTAAGGAAATGGGTTATAGTGTGAACGAGGTTCTCACCGTTGCTTCTATCGTTCAGAAAGAGGC
>JAZUKF010000028.1:0-19036 GCA_045643165.1 Acutalibacteraceae bacterium
ATCTTTTATTTTTTTTCAAACTCTTTACCGTAAGTAATTCAATAATAAACAGTGATGTTGCACAGAGCAGATAAGCGACAGCAATGGCAAGCCGATTACCGTTTCCGTGGTAAAAGATATTATTGATGATTACCGTTGCCGCTTCATAAGGAACGATAAAGGCGAGCAAACCGAAGAAAGCAGACAAGACGTTCTTTTTGTCGACGTTGTTTTTTGCCTCAGAGAGAATGAAACCGAAAAATGCATATACAAGACATGCAATCACAAGCGACAAAAAATATTGGTCGAGGTCCTTCCATGCAAGATAAGCTCTTCTGTGCCATAATGCCAACTCTGCGGAGGCGGCAAGTAACGGAAATGCAAAACAGAAAACAGTATTTTTAAGTTTGAACCCATTTACCGTAACAATCAGTGCATATACCAAAGCAAGCGCAAATAATGTCCATGCAACAATAAACAAAAATGTGACGGTTGGACCTTCTGTTGGAGCGTTGAACCATACATCGGCATTGGAAAATTGAAAAAGAGGTGTTGTTTTCAGATCATTGCCGCCTTCAGAATCTTTTAACGTACCGGCGGCAATAATATCCGACAGCAGTTCTTTACGGTCATCGGCTCCGCCGAGTAAACTTTTGAACTCACCCTTGCCCACACTTGCTTTCCAGAAACGCCAGCTTAATTCACTGCGTTTTATATTCGCAAGTTGTGTTTCATCGGAACATTCATTTTTGGCACTTTCCCAAAGTTTATCACATTTTTTTATTTCATCATCTGAAAGAAAAAGTGTCTTTCCCATCGGGGAATAAATTTTAACGTGATCTTTCGCTGCGTCGGCAGTGATAATATCTATAAACTGTTTTATATTCTGCCAGCCGGCACCGTAATAACCCTTGAGAAAATCTGACATAACGGCATCGTAATCGCAGTAGGGATCCTGAAGGCATTTAGAAATGAGATATGCACGAAGTTCACCGAATTCGGTATCACATTCGTTAATATAATAGTTGCCTTCTTCATAAACACCTTTTACTCCGTTTTCATAGAATATTTGTGCGTTTCTTTGGATAACACCGAAATCAGGGAAAATACCGATGGAGTTTGCGTAATTTGTAGTATAATCCCAGATATAAAGACGGTCGCAGAGTTTATTCCACGCAACAAGATCTTTCATCATGGATACATTCTCGGGACAGTCGGGATCGTCGATGGGATGTGAAAAACAGGATTCTATCGTACATAAACGGACAATGACGTTGTCAAGAGGTTTAACTTTTGTGGGAGCTGTTCTTGTGTATCTGTATGCAAAGGTATCAATTGCAACGTTATCGTAACCCTTTTCCTTTATTGAGGCGGCGATACGGTTTACAAAGGTTATCATCGTGCCGGCATGGGAGTTGTTTTCGTCGTCTATTGTTTTACACTTTTCACATTCACAGAATGCACCATTCTCACCGCTGTCGTTCTGTGTCAGAGAAATAATCTGAAGAGATGCGTCGGGGGAGTGGTTTTCTTTTAGTACATTCATAACTTCATTAAGCACAAGTTTGTAAACATCTTCGTTGGTAAGACAAAGCTGCTCGGGATTTCTCTCGCCGTCGTGCAGAGCGAAATATTCGGGATGACTGTCGAAATAAGTTTCTGCCGAACAGAACTGAGTTGTTAATGTATGGCAGAAACCTCCTATATAATCAACAGTCCCGCCGAGTTCTGCCGGGATATCTCTGTACACTCCGCCGGAAAGACCGTTTGCCACGGAGTATTCAGGATAGCAGGGACTACGCCAGTCTGTTTCGGTATATTCAAAATACACATCGTATTTTTCGTCGATTTTTTCCGGCAGCAATATTTCTTTCTGTTCGGATGTCATACCCATGGTTGATGTGAGCCACCGACAACCGCCGAATTTTTCAAGGAAAGCATAAACAGCGTAAAGTGTTCCCCGATTGCCTGCACCACAGATATCCACACCGTTAGTTGTACTTTTTATGATGTAACTTCCGTCGTCAAGGTTTTTTATCCCGTCATAACAGGTGGCGGCGGTGCCTACGTTAAGAGCGAACACACCTTCAGAAACAGAAGTAACGATTTTATGTTTATTTCCGGAAAGTTGTTCTATGTACTTTTGCAGTGTTGCTGCGGCAGACTTGTCCGTTTCGGGACATTTTTCCGAAATCACAATTACAGCATCGGAATTCAGCGGTAACTTATCTGCGGCAAAAGATGTGAAAGAAAATAGTGTCAGCAAAATGCAGACAGTAATTGTCAGAGAAAATATTCTTTTCATATTATTCATCCTTTCTCGGTTTATAAAGCGGTAAAACTTTACTGAATTTCAAAAACAAATGCTTCGTAGGGTTTCAGTTTGCGATTTTCAAGTTTAATTTCATCATTGTAGTTGCTGATAACAAGTTTACTGCTATTAAAATTTATTTCAGCGGGAATTGTGAAGTTAACCTCTTTATCGGTATAACTTGCAACTACGAGATATTTTTTACCGTTATATGCACGCTCATAAATCCATAATTTTTTATTGTTCGGTTCATATTGTTTGTATGAGCCGTTTTTTATTATCTCATCACCTAAACGAAGCTTGTTGATTTTCTGATAAAAATACCAGATACTGTCCTTATCTTTAAGGGCATTTTCAACATTTATTTCTTTATAATTCGGATTGTTTATCATCCAGGGTTCCGCTTCGCTGAAGCCGGCATATTTTTTATCATTCCATTGCATAGGAACTCTTGCATGGTCCCTTGCTTTTTTGTTAAGTCCCCATTTTACAATGGGAATAGCAGGTGGGAAGAATTTCCTGACGGCATCATAGATTTGAACGGAAACGACATCTTTATAATCCTTCGGATCAAAATTTTCAATGTTTGTCATTCCGATTTCCTGACCTTGAAAAATATAGGGTGTACCTTTTAAGAAGTTTATGCTTATCGCAAGCATCTTTGCAACTTGATTTCTGTACTCGATTTTTCCGTATCTGGGAAGACAGCGGGGATAGTCATGGTTTTCAATATAAAGTGAATTCCAGCAAGTGTCGGGAAGTGCCTGCCAGTTTGAAAAAATTTCTTTCCATTTGATAAGATTGAATTTTTTAGGTACGGTAGTAAGAAAAGAATCCACTTGTGTCTGATGTTCAAAAGTGAAAACGCAGTCAAGTTCATTTCTGCTTTCGTCAACACATTCATAAGCATTATCAATGGTAATTCCCTGTGCTTCACCGACTATCATTGTGTCATATTTGGAAAATGCTTTTTGGTTTAACTCATTTATATATTCATGATAACGGGGACCGATGACAAAATGCTCGTCTCCGCAGGCGGCAGGATTGAATTTTCCGTTTGAGAATTTTTGGTCTTTACTGATATATGTAATAACATCGCAACGGAAACCGTCAACGCCTTTTTCAAACCAGTAATTGCAGATATCCGCAACTTCCTGTCTTACTTTCGGATTTTCCCAGTTCAAATCAGGTTGTTTTTTGTGAAATAAATGAAGATAAAATTCTCCGGTTGTTTCGTCATATTCCCATGCGGAACCGGTAAATCTTGAAGTCCAGTTATTCGGCGGTTTTTTACCGTCTTTACCACGTCCTTTTCGCCAGATATAATAATCTCTGTACGGATTATCTTTGCTTGAACGTGATTGTTTAAACCATTCATGCTCATCGCTTGTATGGTTTACAACTAAATCCATTACAAGACGAATTCCTCTTTTATGCATACCGTCGATCATTTCCTGCCAATCATCGAGAGTACCGAATTCATCCATAATATCTCTGTAATTGCTTATATCGTAACCGTTATCGGCATTAGGAGATTTGTAGCAGGGACTAAGCCAGACGCAGGTGATACCTAAATCTTTCAAATAGTCTAATTTGCTGATAATACCTCTTATATCACCGATTCCGTCATTATTGCTGTCGCAAAAACTGCGGGGATATATCTGATAAATAACCGCATCCTTATACCAACGTGTTTTGGTCATAAAATCGCTCCTTAATATTTTCTTTTAATATCTTATCATTTACATATTAAAATTGCAATAATTTTTACCGAACTTCAAGTTTTATTTCTTCGATCATTTTACCGTTTACTGAAATTTTAATTGTTGATAAACCTTTTTTGCCGTTTGATTTTACCCAAAATGCTCTGACACCTCCGATTAAGGAGAAGTCTGACGGTCCGATTATTTCAGCCGGTCCGGTAATTTCGGTTTTTATTACATCATTGTTGTAAAATAATCTGTTTCCGTTTTGGTCAACGGCTTTAATTGTAATTTTTGTAACGTCATAGGTTTCATCTTCCGTCAGAACATTTTTGTCGCATACAATTTCATAATGCACGGAGTTTACTGCGGTTTTTTCGCAAACCTTAACAAGTTTATTATTTTTATATCCTTCAAATTTGTAGCTTGTCTGTTCATCGCCCCAGTTTGCAAAGTATTTTGTAACGATATCCATAATCTGAGGTACGGTCATTTTACCGTGGAGGAATGAGTAAACTACTTTCAAGTAATTTTGCGGCGGCATAATGTAACCGTATTTTCCCGCCGCAACAAGGGCATCCTTTAAACCTTTTGCGGTTTTTTTATCAAGCCCTTCTTCTTTTTCCAAAGAATCACCGATATAATCTGCGGGACAAATCGGAGGATGGGGGAGATACGGAAAATCTTTTTTATTCGGGTATGCAATGCTTTTAAATTCATTGTTTTTATAAACTTTGACATAATCACAGTTTGTAAAAATATAAATTTGACCTACCATTCCTCCGGGATGATCGCCTATATCCATTGAAGAAGATATTTCCATTACAGGAATTTTATCCTGCTGTGAAGCATAAAAATATCCTGCTGATTTAGGAATGCGGAACATATCGGTAACACCGTGATAACATATTCTGTCTCCGCTTCCGAAATCCTTATGGGTGTTGTAATCCGCCATACACCAACCTATGGCACCGGAATATCTTTCATTAGAATAGGATTTATTCTGAACTCTTGCATGACGTAAAGCATGTTCGGTTCTTAAATCCTCCCTGTCAAAACTTTTTGTCGGAAACATATGACCGTTATATTCTGTAACAAGATACGGTGCGGTCAGACTTTTACTGATAACATCCGCAGGCATAAGTGTTATATTACCGCCGGAATGTGAAAAATCGTTGTACGTGTAAACATCCTCCAATAAATGGCTCATGGGGATGTTCCTGACTCCGCCTGTTTGTCTTGTGGGATCGAGTTCTTTTGCAAGGAAATTTGTTTCTTCATAAAATTCATCGCAATCGTTTCCTTCATTGACTCTGACACCCCAAAGGATGACGGACGGATGATTTCTGTCTCTTATAATCATTTTTTCAATATTATCAAGACAGTTCTTTCTCCATTCATCTTCACCTAAATATTGCCAACTCGGCATTTCGGTAAAAACAAGCAGTCCGATTTCATCACATTTATTCAGGAAATGAACGGAATCGGGATAATGGGATGTTCTGACGATATTACAACCCAGTTGTTCTTTAAGTAAAACAGCATCCTGCTCTTGAGCCCATTTCGGCATTGCGTAGCCCACATAAGGATAACTTTGATGTCTGTTTAAACCTCTTAATTTAATCCTTTTACCGTTCAGATAAAATCCTGTTGTTTTGAATTTAGCAGTTCTGAAACCGACTTTTACATCGTATTCGTCTGTATCGGTTATAATTTTTAATGTATATAATTTCGGATTGTCGATATCCCAAAGTTCAACATTTCCCACATTCCATTTTAAATTAAATTTATCAGCGGAAATGTTTTTTTCTTTTTGTTTGATTATTTCTTCTCCGTCAAAAAGTGAAAAAGAAACTTTACCTTCATATTTTTCACTGAATTGAATATCAATATCAAGTGCTTTTTCATCTTTCAAAACATTTTTCGGTTTAACAAAAGCATTATTTATATGACATTTATTCTTTACGGAAAGACTGACTTCTCTGTAAATACCTCCGTAAGTCAAGTAGTCTACAACTCTGCCGAAAGGCGGAATTTCTTCTCTTTCGGTAGAGTCAAGTTTTACCGTAATAACATTATCACCGATTACTGTTTTATCTGTTATATCAAATGAAAAGGGTGTATAGCCTCCCTTGTGTTCGCCTACATACTCGCCGTTTACATATACAACGGAATAATTTGAAGCACCTTCAAAGTTTAAAAATATTACTTCATCTTTATCTTTTTTCTCAATATCAAAATGTTTTCTGTAACAAGAAATAAACTGATATGATTTTTCATCGAAATAATTATACGGTAATTCTTTGTTCGTATGAGGAATGTTTACGGCAATAAAATCCGTGTCATCATAATCTTTTTTGATCATTTCTTTCGAAAAAGATTTATTAAATTTCCAATTAAAATTTAAGGGGATATTTTTTGACATTCCGAACATCCTTTCAATGATATTATAAACAGTATAACATAATTAGTTTTTTATAACAATATATATTTTTTAATTATTTTTTCTGAAAATTTAACAGTGATAATTTTTTTTGTTGACATTTTTATATTATGTGATATAATCATAATGATATATGTTATAAAACGTTAAATATTACGGAGGAATTCTATGAGTAAAAAGAAGATTTTGATCGTAATAAATAACGATGCTGCTATATATAATTTTCGTCTTGAACTTATTGAAAGATTTATCAGTGAAGGATTTGAAGTGTTTATTTCTGCACCGAAGGGCGACAGAACAGAGGAAATTAAGTCCTGGGGTTGTAAATTCTATGACACTAAGTTGGAACGACACGGTATGAATCCCATTGAGGAATATAAACTTTATAAGTTTTATGATAAATTGATTAAGGGTATAAAACCCGACGTTGTATTAGGTTATACGATTAAACCTAATATTTACGGCTGTATGGCGGCAACGAAAAATAATGTTCCTTTTATTGCAAATATTACCGGTCTCGGTACTGCGGTTGAAAATCCGGGATTAACTCAGAAAATTTTAATTGCTTTATATAAATTCTCTTTTCGTAAGGTTAAAAAAGTATTTTTTCAGAATGATGAGAATAAACAATTTTTTGTTGAACGTAAAATTGCACTTGGTAAGCACGGAATGTTACCCGGTTCCGGTGTCAGTCTGAATAGATTTCATTTAAAGGAATATCCTACGGATGACATAATCAGATTTGCTTTTCTTTCAAGAGTTATGAAAGAAAAGGGTATTGACCAATATCTTGATGCTGCAAAGGCGATTAAAGAAAAATATCCCAATACGGAATTTCATATTTGCGGATTTTGTGAGCCGGAATATGACGGTACTCTTAACGATTATGTTGAAAAAGGTATTGTTGTTTTCCACGGAATGATAAAAAATGTTCCGGAATTTCTTGAAAATATCAACTGCGTTATCCATCCCACATATTATCCGGAGGGACTTTCAAATGTATTGCTTGAAAGTTGTGCTACCGGAAGACCGATTATTACCACCGACAGATCCGGTTGCCGTGAGGTCGTTGAAGAGGGTGTAAACGGTTTTGTTGTCCCGCAGCAGGATAGCGAAAAACTTATTGAAACCGTTGATAAATTTATGCAGTTATCTATTGAGGAAAAGAAAAATATGGGACTTGCCGGCAGACGCAAGGTTGAAAAAGAGTTTGACAGAAATATTGTTGTTGAAGCTTATATGAAAGAAATCAATTCATTATAATATTGAAAACGGAGTTGGCGTTTTGTTTTCGCCAACTCCTTATTTTATCTGTACATATAAAAAACTAAATCACTATTGCATTCTTTTTCACCTATAAAATATGTGCCGAATTTTGTGGATTTAAAGGTATATTCCTTTGAATATTCACCGGTTATGGGATTAAACCATTTATATTTATATGTTTCGTTTGGTAATAGATTACCTATTGTTCCGGTTAATTTTCCGCCCTTGTCGGTGGTATTTGTCTTTTCGGCAACAGAATTATCCGAGAATGAATAGAAATAAATCACCGCTTCCGAATTATCTTTATTACAGGCGTAACAGTAATAAACTTTTCTGCAGGGAGAAAAATATGATTTGTTATTAAATCTCGGAATTAAGTTCCACCATTCTTTATCCTTAAAGAATTTTATCATATATCCAGATTGATATGCACTCGGATATTCAAGAGAATCCTGCCATGTGGCATCAATTTTTTCTTTTGATGTTACGGTGTCAACGCCGTCGGAACTGTCATTCTGTTCGTCATAGATATTTGTGTAACTCCATGTGTCATGACCGCCCCAGCCGTAGCCGTACATTCCGTTTAGATAAGCACACCAGCCCTGCATCCTTGAACCGAAATTTTTCGTCCATAGATAACAGTACTGACCTTCATAGTTTACTGTAGGCTTTCCTTGAGAGTTAAACCAATAGTCTTTTTCAACTTTAAAATTACTCTGAGATGTTTTGGACGGTGTCCATTGAGCGGCATACCAGTCATGATTGAAATTGTTATAAAAAATTGATGTTTCGGAATTGCAAAAACTCTTTTTATTTATATCGGTATTTTTTCCGTTTCCGTAGCACGATGTTGAACCGGTGTTTTCCTGATGCGCCGTTACGGGATGGTCATAAGGGTCAAATTGTTTTAAATATTCTGCCACATATAAATAAGGATTATTATAATAATTCCATCCCGCATGGTTGTCATTTCTCCAATAGAAGTCGTTGTCAACTTCCTGTCCCAATGTCCATAAAACAGGATATGATGAATATCTTGCTACCCAGTATCTTGTAATTTTCATTAAATAATTTTTTACTTCATCGGATAAATCAAAAACTTTAATATTTTTATTATCATATCTGCATATTTTATATGTATCTTTATATCCGCCGTTTTGATTGATTAAAGTATCCATTTCACTCGGAAAGAAAAATTCTGCATTTGCGTGAACTAAACCGGCATCCGCAATAATTTTAAATTTTTCATCGTATATTTTCAGTTCGCTTAAATCGGTTTCGTCAATACCGTTTTTAAAATCAAATTTTGCACCGATAGGTTCACTTTGAATGACGGTAAATCCCTGAGCCACACGTTTAGCGGTAATTTCTCTAACCATTTCAACCGTTTCATCACCGAGACTCCAATGAGTATCGCCTAAATATAAAAAAGGTTTTAAATCATCGTATGTAAAATATTTTTTTAAGTCTTTTACCGTTACAAATCCGTGTTTATAAATATCAAGATTTCCTTTATATTCTTCACAGATTACTTTTCCTGTTTTATTGTGAAGCCCTGTATTACTTGTGTCGGAACAAACTGTTTTAAAATACCATGTTCCGCTTGAAGGACAGACAAAACGTGCTTTCCATGTGTTGTTTCCGTCCCAGAAACAGGGGATTTTGTATTCTCTGCCGTTACCGTAAAGAATTAAATCCACATCTGTATCAAGAAAAGGATTATTATAATTTTTTGAAGAAATAATTGATATTTCGTTTGATATCCATGTTGAAGCCTTCAGATTATAATCGGGAGAAGTAATCGTTTCACCGTTAGTAAGTGTTTTCCACGAATGATTAAATTCTTTCCTTCCTTCGGTAACAGATTCATCATAGCCTGAGATTTTATAAAATAATCTTGCGAACAAACTTACGGCCGTACCTTTTATCTCCTCGTAAATAAGATTGAATGAAGATATTTCCTTACCGTTTTCCGTCTTTGCATAGGACGTTATGTTTGCTGATACAATAAAAATCAGACTTAATATAAAAGCAATAATTCTTTTCATTTACCGCACCTCCGTTTTTATTATAATATACGGTTATAAATTTTTCAATAAACTTTAAAAAATATTGATATAATAAATACACTGTGTTATAATTTTTACGATAAATCAGAAATATTCTCTATTTGGGGTACATTCATGAATAAAAAGATTATACTTACCGACCTTGACAATACAATCATTGATTTTAAAAAATGCTCTGAAATCGCAATGGAAACATTGTTTTTGAATTATTCATTAAAATATGAAAAAAGTATGTTTAAGGTTTTCACACGCATAAATAATATGCTTTGGAAGAAGATAGAAACCGGAGAATTATCTAAATCCGAATTAAGAAAAATCAGATGGAATACTATTTTTAACGAATTAAACATATCCTTTGACGGTGAAAAGTTTGAAACGGAATTTGAAAATATGCTTTCAAATACCGCAGTACACGTTGAAGGAGCGGAAGAAATATTAAAATATTTGTCTTTAAAATATGAGATTTATGCTGTAACCAACGGCTTTGCTTTTGTTCAGCATAACAGGATGAAAATAAGCGGATTGCAAAAATATTTTAAAGGGATGTTCATTTCCGAAGAGGTTGGTTTTGAAAAGCCTTCTGTCGAATTTTTTGACATTGTTTTTGATAAACTCGGAAATCCCGATAAAGATGATGTAATACTGATAGGAGATTCCCTGACTGCGGATATTATCGGCGGTGTAAAATACGGTATTGAAACCGTTTGGCTTGACCGCGAAAAGTCAGTTACTGATGATAATATTTCAACATACAGAGTTGAAACTCTTGAAGAAATAAAAAATATTATATAGGAGTTGATATAATGCAAAGTACAATTAAAGATTTAAAAGAAAGACGAAGTTGCAGAAAATTTTCCGAAAAACAGATTTCCGATGAAGAACTTGATATAATTCTCGAAGCGGGTACATTTGCACCCACCGGGATGAACAGACAGTCTCCCGTAATTGTTGCAATTCAGAATAAAGAAGTTTTAAAGGAATTATCCTCATTAAATGCGGGAATAATGGGTTCGACAAATGATCCGTTTTACGGTGCACCGACAGTTGTTGTTGTACTTGCTAACCCGGAAATAAGCACATATTTATATGACGGCAGTCTGGTTATGGGTAATCTTCTTAATGCCGCACATGCAATAAATGTTGATTCCTGTTATATTTTCAGGGCAAAAGAAACTTTTGAAACGAAAAGGGGAAAAGAACTTTTGAAAGAATGGGGTATTCCCGAAAATTACGAGGGTATCGGAAACTGTATTCTCGGTTACGGTGAAGAAGGCGGTAAAAGACCTGCAACACCGAGGAAAAAGGATTATATTATTAAAGTTAAATAAATAAAATTTACATGGGGCTGTCATTTGATAATGACAGTTCTTTTTTGTGTCAAATTTCAATGATATGTAATATTATAATAGTAATTTGATATACGGAGGTAATAGTATGAATAATTCTGATATGGACGAAATTATCGAAAGATATAAAAAAGAATTGTTTGAGTATGCAAAAAATAACGATAAATTTATCAGTGAAGATTTGAATATGCAGGAAGAAAAGGAGTCTGTTCCGGTTATTGCACCGCAGGTTACAAATGATGAATCGGCTGAAATTGACAGCCTTGAAGGAACTAATGTTTCAAACTATTCGTCAGACAGACCGACACCGGATTATCAAAATTACAGGGAATTTGAAGAAAATAATAAGGGAAGAGGTTCATTAAAAATACAGGTATATGCAGGTAGTGAAGCATTTCCCATTGCCAATGCAAATGTAATTGTATCAAAGACATTCCCGGAGGGTAAAACGGAAATTTACAATTTGTACACCGACATAAGCGGAATTGTTGACAATATGGCTTTGCCGGCACCGAATAAAAATTTATCAGAGCAACCAAATGATTCAATGCCTTATGCGACCTATGATGTTGTTGTAACTCATCCCTACTATGTGAATACAACATTTGAAAATTTGCCCATATTCGATACGGTAAAATCAATACAAATGGTTCCCATGATTCCACGTTCGGGCGGTCCGTCAGATGACAGAACGATTACATACGATGAAAATGTCGCAAAGGATTTATAAGAGGTGATTTTATGGCTGAAACAATAACTATTCCCAGAACAATTACCGTTCATCTCGGAGCACCAAACAGAGCGGCAGAAAATTATGTTGTAAATTTTTCGGATTATATCAAAAATGTTGCTTCAAGTGAATTATATCCCACATGGCCGGAAAACGC
The DNA here is from genome assembly GCA_045643165.1 of Acutalibacteraceae bacterium. Lineage (GTDB taxonomy): Bacteria > Bacillota > Clostridia > Oscillospirales > Acutalibacteraceae > SIG575. The sequence continues at coordinate 12,005 of JAZUKF010000028.1, forward strand.
ATTAAGGGCAAATATTTATGCAATTACTACATTTGCACTTAACAGAATTTTTACAGAGTATTACAGAAGCAGAGGCTATAATTTTGATATTACAAATAATACGCAATATGATCAGGCATTTATAAAAGGCAGAGAATATTTCTCAAATATTTCAAGAATTGTTGATGAACTTTTCAATGATTATGTTGTAAAACCGAATCAAATATCGCCTTATTATACTCAATATTGCAGCGGAAGAGGTACAACGTGTAAAGGTTTAAAACAGTGGGATACAGTTACATTGGCAAACAGAGGATTGACACCGTATGAAATACTGAGATATTTTTACGGTGATATAAATATAGTAAAAAATGCACCGGTGGGTGCAAATATTCCGTCTTATCCCGGTGTGCCTTTAAGGGTGGGAAGTGCCGGAGAGGATGTAAGAACTATTCAAAGAGAATTAAACAGAATTTCAGCAAATTACCCGGCAATACCTAATGTTCCCGTTGATATCGGTGTATATAATACGGCAACCGAAAGAGCCGTAAGAGAATTTCAGAGAATTTTCAACCTTACACCGGACGGAATTGTGGGAAAAGAAACATGGTATAAACTTAAACAGATATACACAGGTGTAAAAGGATTGTCCGAACTTTATTCGGAGGGTATAACTTTCTCCGAAGCGGAAAGAAGATACAGCAGAGTATTAAAAAAAGGAAGCAGAGGAGGCGAGGTAAGAGTAATACAGTATTATCTTGCTTTTATAGGATTTTTCAATGATAATTTACCGAGAATAAATGTGGACGGTATATACGGAAATGAAACAGAAAATGCAGTCAGAAGATTTCAACAGTATTACGGCTTGACCGCTGACGGTATTCTCGGAAGAAATACGTGGGAAGCCATTCAATCTGTTTATTACGGAATACTTAACGATTTACCTCAGGAATACCGTTCTTATGCATCTTTGCTTTATCCGGGCTACGTTTTAAGCACCGGTTCAACCGGAAAAGCGGTTGAACAAATTCAGACATATTTAAGAGTTATCGGACAAAATAACAGTTCTGTTCCCGTAATAAACATTGACGGCGTTTACGGTAACCAGACAAGAAATGCGGTTTTAGCCGTTCAAAGGTTATATGGACTTGAACAAAACGGTGTTATAAGTCCGTTGACATGGAATGCCATTGTAAATTTATATAACGATTACAGAGCATAAAATTATTTTTTCAAGACATACTAAAACCAATATATTATAGGCGGTGTTGTCTTGAAAAAAGTAAGCGATAATTATGTTGATAACATAAACTATTTGGATAATACTTTGCGTATAAGTGAAAATTTTGACCTTATTGCAAGAGAAATTATAATAGGCGGAAAAAGTGCCAAAATGTATTTTGTCGATGCGTTTTGCAAAGATGAAGTGCTTGAAAAGATGCTTGAATATCTGACTAAATTGACGGATAAAGAAGTATCAAAATGCAGTAACACAAGAGATTTCTGTTCAAAATATCTTACCTATACCGAAACTGATGTTGAATCTGATTTTGAAACAATAGTTACGTCTGTTTTATCCGGAACACTGTGCATGATTGTTGAAGGTTTCAATCAGGCGATAATGATAGATGCGAGAACATATCCTGTTCGCAGTCTTGATGAGCCGGATAATGATAAAGTTTTGAGCGGTTCTCATGACGGATTTACGGAAACCCTCGTTTTCAATTCCGCTCTCATCAGAAGAAGAATGAGAGATCCTCAACTTACCTTTAAAACAATGAAGGTGGGTAAAAAATCAAAAACCGATATTTCTTTATGCTATCTTAATGATATTGTGGATAAAGATTTATTAAACAGTCTGATTGAAAGAATAAATAAAATAGAAATAAATTCATTGACAATGAGTCAGGAAAGTCTTGTTGAATGTTTAATTCCGAAACAGTGGTATAATCCCTTTCCGAAAGTAAGATATACCGAAAGACCGGATGCCGCAACCGCATGTATTGCGGAGGGAAATATTATTATACTTGTTGATAATTCTTCCTCCGCAATAATAGTGAGAACAAGTTTCTTTGAATTTTTTCAGGATTCAAACGATTTTTATTTTCCGCCTTTATTAGGCAGCTATTTACGTTTTGTCAGATTGATAGTTTTTCTTCTTTCAATGCTGTTAACTCCGTTGTGGTATTTGCTTATTGAAAATGAAAGTATCATTCCGAAATGGCTTGATTTTATCAAAATAAATTCACGATATGAAGTCCCTATTTTCATTCAGTTGATTATTATTGAATTTATTATTGATGCTTTAAAACTTGCGTCATTAAATACTCCCAGTGCATTAAGCAATTCATTCAGCGTAATCGGAGCACTTGTTTTAGGGGAATTTGCAATTACCGCACGTTGGTTTGTTCCTGAAGTTGTACTGTATATGGCTTTTGTTGCTATAGCAAATTTCACTCAACCGAGTTATGAACTGGGATATGCCTTGAAATTTTCAAGAATATTTTTGATAATATTGATTGCACTGTTTAATTATTGGGGATTTATTGCAGGACTTATTCTCGTCTTTACGTGCCTTGCAACAACAAAAACATTATCAGGAAAAAGTTATTTATATCCTTTGATACCCTTTGACAGGAGAGTATTTTCAAGCCTTTTGATACGAAAAAATATTTATAACAGCAGGACTTAAAGCAAGTCAAAAATTCTGTCAAAAAATTTATCTGTCTGTATATCGGACGGTCTGTTATATCTTCCCAGGTGGTAAAGACATTCTTTATCACCTTTATTTATTATATTGATTTTCTCTTCACAGTTCAGTATCGCTTTAAAGCCCAGTTTTTTTGCAAGTGAAATTGTTTCTTTTGTATATGAGCCGAAGGGCAGAGTTAATGTATTCGGTATATATCCTGTTTTCTCTTTCATTATGTTTTGCATTTTTTCCAAATCCGCACCTACAATAGAATCGTATTTTGATTCATCCTCATAGATTATTTTACAGACACCTTTTCGGCAATTCCCTGAACATTTATGCATATCGTATGAGTGGTTCTGAATTTCGATAATATTGTCTTTAATAAGTTTGTTTACACCGTCCCAATCAATATAAGAATAGGTTAAATTGTGGTCTTGATTTTCCGTAAAAAAATCCGTGTAAGAGCCGACAATACTTAAAACTCCCTTCATATTTTTTTCTTTGAATATCGGTTCGACATAAGATAATATGCTTTCAAAACCGTCATCAAATGTTATTATTAAAGGCTTTTCGGGTAAATCTTTTTCACCGTTGACATAGTGTATTATATCGGTCATATTGACAGTTTTAAATCCTTTTTTATTTATGTATTCAATATCTTCTTTAAATTGGTCTAATGTAACGGTATAATCTCCTTTACGACTGCTTATTTTTGTGATTTGATGATACATGATAATAGGAATTTTCACAGTATTTCTTTTCTGATTTACCGCATTGATTATATTCGGCTTGAACTGAATAAATCCGCATATAAGCAGTATCAGTAAAGCACCGAAAAATATATTATTCCTTTTAATAGAAAATACCATTTTTTTCACCTCAAAATAATATATGTTTACTGCAATAATATATGCAAAACCTTGATTTTATTTCGTTTACGGTATATAATATAAATAATATTTAACGGAGATGTAATTATGATGGATAAAGAATATATTAAAAATCTGCTATTTAAGTTTTGTTCTGCCGACGGTGTTTCCGGAAGAGAAAAAAATATTTCTTCCGTTGCCGCAGAAGAACTGCAAAAATATACTGATGTTTCCGTAGATGCTCTCGGAAATGTAATAGGTAAAATTGACGGTAAAGGTGAAAAGATAAGCCTTGATGCCCATATTGACCGTATAGGTCTTGTTGTAACATATATAACCGAAAAAGGTTTTTTGAAGGTTTCACCGTGTGGCGGTGTTGATAACAGAATTCTTGACGGCACTTCCGTAACCGTTCACGGTTCAACCGATTTGCACGGAGTTATAACCTCTGTACCTCCTCATCTTTCTGACGGAAAAGAGGATAAACCCGCTGAAATCAAAGATATTTCCATTGATGTGGGTTTAAGTAAAGCGGAGTGTGAAAAACTTGATTTGATAGGTTCTGTTGTTACCTTTGATTCCGACTTTGACTGTTTGCTGAATGACAGAGTAACCTGCGGTGCTTTAGATGACCGTGCAGGCATAGTATCTTTGATTTTGGCTGTGAAAATGTTGACGGAAAATAATGTCAAACCTAATCTTTCCGTTGTATTCTCTGTTCAGGAAGAAACGGGCGGAAGCGGTGCGAAAACTTCTTCATTCCGTTTTGATGCCGATGAGGCTATTGCCGTTGATGTAAGTTTCGGGGTTTCTCCCAATGTCAATAATACGGAGGCCGGAGTTCTCGGAAAAGGTCCCATGATAGGTTTCAGTCCTTCCCTTGATTTTGAGATGAGCAAAACTTTACAAAGAATTGCAAAGGAAAAAAATATTCCGTTCCAGAATGAAGTAATGGGCGGCAGAACGGGGACGAATGCGGATGATATTTCCGTAAACCGTAACGGTGTGATGACTGCTCTTATTTCAATTCCGTTAAGGAATATGCATACTCCCAATGAAGTCATTGATTTGAATGACATTTATAATACCGCTGAATTGATTTATCTTTATATAAAAGAAAGGGTGCAGAATAATGTATAATGAATTAAAAAACTTCTGTTCTCTTAACGGAATTTCCGGCAGGGAAAATAATATCAGAAATTATATTATCGAAAAAATTAAAAATCTTGATTACTGTTATTATATTGTTGATAATCTCGGAAATTTAATTGTTGAATGTAAAGGTAAAAATAAATCAAAAAATAAAGTAATGCTTGCTTCTCATATGGATGAAGTGGGAATGATAGTTTCATATATTACTGATGAAGGATTTATTAAATTTCAAAATGTCGGCAGTATATCCGACAGAATGCTGACGGGTAAAAAGGTTCTTATAAACAATCATATCGGTGTGATTGATGTACGTCCCACTCATCTTGTCGAAAAGGATGAAAATACTATTCCGAAATCAAAGGATTTATATATTGATATCGGTTCTTCATCACGTGAAGAAACAGAAAAAATTGTTTCTCTCGGAGATGAAATATATTTTAATTTTGATTGGTATGAATTCGGTGAAAATAAAAACAGAATACAGGCAAAAGCACTTGATGACCGTCTCGGATGTCTGATTATGCTTGATATGATTACAGAAAGACCTGAATATGATTTAACATTTGTCTTTACCGTTCAGGAGGAGATAGGATGCCGTGGCGCAACCGTCGCCTCCAACAGGATTTGTCCCGATTATGCCGTTGTTATCGAAACAACCACCGCTTCCGATATCGAAGGTGTTGAGAATGAAAAGCAGGTCTGTTCCCTCGGAAAAGGTGCGGTTGTTTCATTTATGGACAAGGCTACAATTTATGATAAAGAAATGTATGATTTGGCATTTTCTCTTGCAAAGGAGAATAATATTCCCGTTCAGACAAAAACCCTTGTTGCCGGTGCTAACGATTCGGGAGCAATTCATAAATCCGGTGTCGGTGTAAAAACTCTTGCCGTTTCCGTTCCTTGCAGATATCTTCATTCTCCGTCATGTGTAATTGATAAAAATGACGGATATGCCGTCAGAAATATTGTAAAATTATTGTGTGAGAAAATTGCAAATGATTAAAATCTGTTCTTTGACTGAAATCGAAAAATATAATTACAGGGATGTTTTTTATTACAGAATACTTTCCGATTTTAATCTTTACGGTAATGATTTTCCTTTTTCCTCATTTTATTCCTGCTTTGACGGGGAAGAAATCGTTTCCCTTATTTCAAAGATTGACGGTGTTATTACCGTTTCCTGTATTGATGAAAGATACAAATCCGAAATAACGGAATTTTGTAAAATAACAGGGTTTAAAACAATTTTAGCGGATAATAATATTTTTTCTTCCTGCCGTCATGGTGATATTCTGAAATTTAAAGGTGAAATTTTAAATTCCGATGCTTTAATTTCGGACAGTGAAATATTAAAAGATGTATATAATATCTTAAAAAAATCCTTTGATGATTTTCCCGCATTTGAAAGCTGGTTTCCCGATATATCTTACAGGCTTCGTCATTTTGCCGGTCGGTTAGCCGTAAAATATTACGAGGGTGAGATAGTTTCCTGTGCTTTTTCGCTTTTTGAAAGTGAAAATTCATTTGTTATTTCATCCGTTGCAACCGAGAAAGAGTGCAGATGTCGTGGCTTTGCAAAGGAATGTATATATAAACTTTTAAAGGATAATAAAAATATTTTTGTTTTTACTGAAAATAAAGAATTAACGGACTTGTACAAATCCATGGGGTTTGCGGAATACGGTAAATGGAGTGAAACGAATTGTTTAAAATAAGCGAAAAAATTTTATCCGCCGCCGAAACGGCTGAAAAAAATGCCGAGGATGCCATCAGAAAGGCTGATAAAATTACAGAAAAAAATCAGATTAAAGTTCTTTCCGCTTTTACGGATTTCGGTATAAGCGAAAGTCATTTTGCCGAATCGACAGGCTACGGTTACGGCGATAGGGGCAGGGAATGTATAGATAAAGTTTTTGCACAATGTGTCGGTGCGGAGGATTCTCTTGTAAGACATAATTTCACCTGCGGAACTCATACACTTGCCGTTGGGCTTTTCGGTGTCCTTCGTCCTAATGATACCATGCTTTGCGTAACCGGTACACCTTATGATACGATACATAATGTAATCGGTATTTCCGGTGAAAATATGGGTTCATTGAAGGATTTCGGAATAAATTATATGCAGGTCGATCTTGATGAAAACGGTGAACCGGATTTACCGGAAATAGAAAAAGTATTAAAGAAAAATGATATCAAAATGGTATATATACAACGCTCAAGAGGTTATTCTTTAAGAAAATCATTGAGTGTATCAAAAATAAAAGAAATAACCGATTTGACTCACAGAATAAGTAAGGCAATGGTTTTTGTAGATAACTGTTACGGCGAATTTGTTGA